>JAMOVF010000148.1 GCA_027061625.1 Deltaproteobacteria bacterium | reverse complement strand
TCAATAATCCTGCCCTTTTTATCCAACTTTGTAGCTGCCTGGACTATAGTCTCCCCTTCTTCCTCAGAGGCTGTCATATAGACTACTTCATCAGTTACCACCCTGTCTTTGACCTTGCGGTAAGGCGTTTCAATAAAGCCATAGCGGTTGATTCTTGCATAGGCACTGAGTGAAACAATAAGACCAATATTTGGCCCCTCCGGCGTCTCAATAGGACATATACGGCCATAATGGGTGGGATGAACGTCCCTTACCTCAAAACCAGCCCTTTCCCTGGAAAGACCTCCTGGCCCCAAGGCAGATAGGCGCCTTTTATGGGTTACTTCTGACAACGGGTTGGTCTGATCCATAAATTGAGAAAGCTGGGAGGAACCAAAAAATTCCTTGATGACCGAACTGACCGGCTTAGGATTCACCAGATCATTAGGCATCAAGGCCTCTATTTCCTGAAGAGTCATCCGCTCTTTGATAGCCCTTTCCATTCTGACTAGGCCTATGCGGTACTGATTCTCGATCAGCTCACCCACTGAGCGGACACGGCGGTTGCCCAAATGGTCTATATCATCCACGGTACCTTGAGAATCCTTAAGCCGAACCAGCTCTTTGACTGTTTCAAGGATATCGCGTACAGTCAAAACACGCTGGGACAAAGGCTCATCAAGCCCGAGACGCTGGTTGATTTTATAACGTCCAACCTCAGATAAATCATAAGTATCTGGATTAAAAAATAGAGATTGGAAAAACTTCTGAGCAACATCTACTATCAACGGGCTACTAGGCCTAAGACGACGATATATTTCAAGAATTGCCTCTTCCTGATTCTCAACTTTGTCCAACCTTAAGGTATCACTAATTGAGGTGCTGTATCTAACACCATCTATAAAGAGGGTGTTAACCTCTTTAATTCCTTTTGAGCGCAACAGTTCCAGATCATCAGCACTCAATTCTGTATTTATAGGAATAAGCACCTCTCCTGTTTCAGGATCAATAACATCCTCTGCTGTCCGTCTTCCAATCAAATCTTCCTCTGTAACCGGTATCCTAGATATGCCTAGATCTGCAAACTTGCGCATCATAGTGCGGGAAAATTTTCTATTTTTCTTGACTAGGACATCCTTGGTTTCCGGATTTATCACATCCAAGGTTGCACGCTGTCCGACCAGGGTGTCTGGATTCACCTTTTTGTAAAGGAGCTTTTTCTGGATAATATATGTCTCTATTGGATAAAACTCTTTAAGCAGCTCTTCAGTGGTAAAGCCTAATGCCTTCAACAGTATAGTTGCTGGAAATTTACGCCTTCTGTCTATTCTAACATGGAGGATATCTTTTGGATCGAACTCCAGGTCTATCCATGAACCTCTTACTGGAATCACCCTGCAAGAATATAAAATCTTGCCACTAGCATGGGACTTACCTTTGTCATGATCGAAAAAGACACCAGGAGATCTTTGCAACTGGCTCACAACCACCCTTTCTGTACCGTTAATGATGAATGTGCCAGTCTCTGTCATGATGGGAATAGTCCCAAAATAGATCTCTTGTTCCTTTATATCACGGATACCCTGTATACCGGTCTCTTTATCTACATCATAGGCCAGCAAGCGAACTACTATTTTAACTGGAGCTTCATAAGTGGTACCCCTAATTAAACATTCCTCCACAGTATATTTAGGTTCACCTATAGTGTATTGGACAAACTCCAATGAAGAGGCACCGGTAAAATCTTGAATTGGAAAAACACTTTTAAAAGCTGCCTGAAGGCCTTGATCTACACGGGCTTCAGGGGCAATATCCTTTTGAAGGAAATTGGCATATGACTCCTTTTGGAGTTGAATCAGGTGTGGTACCTCAACAAGCCTTTTGATGCGGCCAAAATTTTTCCTTAGTTTTGGAGCTTGAATCTCACTCATAGAATCTGCCTCTGAATCGAAATTGTGGAATCTTGCTGTTTGACAAGACTATTGTTTACGAAAAATTCCATTTATTTGGACCAGAAAGGAACACTTTCCGGCTTTTTTGGATCCAAATGTAAACGTACTCAACCGGTTGAAGGTCTACATCTATTCTGAAACAAATGCAGACCTTAACCGGTTTATATTCTGCTGATTAACAAAAATTAAAAGTAGAAATATTATTTAATTTCAACCTTTGCGCCAACCTTTTCAATCTGCTCCTTAATCTTTTCTGCTTCTTCTTTGGATACAGCTTCTTTAATTGGCTTAGGTGCGCTTTCAACCAGTTCTTTGGCCTCTTTTAAACCTAGACCAGTAACGGCACGGACCTCTTTAATGACCTGAATTTTCTGGCCACCTATATCAGTCAAGATCACATCAAATTCAGTCTTTTCTTCAGCTGCTGCGCCGCCCTCACCACCTGCAGGGGCTGCACCAGCAGCAGCTACAGCCACAGGTGCAGCTGCACTTACACCAAATTTTTCTTCAAGCTCTTTAATGAACTCAGAAAGTTCCAATACCGTCATATTTGAAATAAATTCAATTACATCTTCTTTAGTTACAGCCATTTTAATGCCTCCTGATCATATAAAAACTTTATTTTTTTCTGTATGAATATTAACTCTTTTGTTCTTCAATTGCCTTTAAGGCATATAAGAGCTTTCGCGGTACTGCAGCCAACACCTGAACCATATTAGTAGGTGTTGCCACCAGCACGGAAAGGAGTTTTGCAAGAAGAACTTCACGGCTTGGCAGCTTGGACAAGGCCACGATTCCGTCAGCATCCATATATTTTCCATTTAGGACACCAGCACGAATCTCCAAGGCCTCGTTATCTTTAGCAAACTCAACTAAGGCCTTCGCAACAGCCACTGGATCTTCATAAGCCAATGCAATTGCATTTGGGCCTTCAAAATATTCGCTAAGCCCTTCTACATCAGTTTCTTTGGCAGCCATTTTCATAAAGGTATTCTTAGATACCTTAAATTCCCCATCAACATCTCTAAGCTTGGTTCTCAGCTCATTCATGGCTGCAACTGTCAAGCCTTGATAATTTGTAAGGAGAACTGCTGCACTGTTTTTGAACTTCTCATGAAGCTCTAAAACAATCTTTTCCTTTTCTTTCCGTGTTAAGGCCAAATTAATCCCCCCTTTCTGCCACAGGCAGTTTTTTTATTCACTACCAAAGGCAGAGGTTCACCTGTCTCGGTAGGTTGAGGCAAAATACATTATGAAAATACCTCTATTAAACACGTTTAGGTGTACCTACTGTCTTTGACTTATATACAGCCAATCCTATTTTTCAGCCTTATCAAGCTGCAACCTCTTTTACTTCAGAAGGCTCTACTTTGATGCCCGGCCCCATGGTGGACGACAAGGCCACCTTTTTGACATAAGTGCCTTTTGCACTGGAGGGCTTGAGCTTCATAAGGATATTGGCAAAGGCCGCAAAATTATCTTTAAGTTTTTCCGAACCAAAAGAAACCCGCCCTAAAGGCGCATGCACAACACCTGCCTTGTCCACTCTAAAATCCACCTTTCCAGACTTGATTTCTTTCACAGCCTTGCCCACATCGAAGGTAACAGTTCCAGTTTTCGCATTTGGCATAAGGCCTCTAGGGCCTAAAATACGGCCGATCTTTCCTACAGCGCCCATCATATCTGGTGTGGCTACTACTTTATCAAATTCCAGCCAACCACCTTTTATTTTTTCTATAAGCTCCTCGCCGCCTACATAATCTGCACCGGCCTCTTCTGCCTCTTTAACTTTTTCACCTTTTGCAAATACCAATACCCTAGCAGTCTTTCCGGTTCCGTGAGGTAACACAACAGACCCGCGGATATTTTGATCCGCCTTCCTGGGATCTACTCCAAGAACTACTGCTGCATCTACACTTTCATCAAAATTGGCAAAATGAGTCTGCAATACCAAATTAATTGCTTCTTCCAAACTATATTGTTTGGCAGAATCTACTTTTTCTTTCACTGCACGATATTTTTTTCCACGACGAGCCATTTCAATCTCCTTTAACCAACAACTTCAATGCCCATACTTCTGGCAGTGCCCGCAATGGTCCTAACAGCGGCCTCCATATCAGCTGCAGTCAAATCAGGCATCTTTATTTTGGCAATCTCTTCCAACTGCTTTCTGGTCACCTTCCCCACCTTATCCCTATTAGGCACACCTGAACCTTTCTCGATCTTAGCAGCCTTTTTCAATAATACAGATGCTGGCGGGGTCTTTGTAATAAAAGTAAAAGATCTATCTGCATATACTGTGATGACCACAGGAATTATCATGCCCATTTGGTCTTGGGTCTTGGCATTAAAAGCCTTGACAAAATCCATGATATTAACACCATGTTGACCAAGGGCAGGACCAACTGGTGGAGACGGATTTGCTTGACCAGCTGGAATCTGCAGCTTTATTTGAGTCATTACCTTTTTAGCCATTTTAAAAAATCACCCCTATCAATATAACTTTTATAACTTTGTTATAACTTAATGAAATATTCCTTTGAATTAACCAGCCTTTTGAACATGGGCAAACTCAAGCTCTACAGGTGTAGCTCTACCAAAAATTGATACCATCACCTTCACTTTACCCTTGTCTGGCCGGACCTCTTCTACAACCCCATGAAAATTTGCCAACGGGCCTTCGGTAACCATGACCTTGTCACCTTTTTCGAAATGATATTTGGGAACTGGATGAAGCTCTCGCTCCTCCATCTGCCTAATAATCTTTTGCGCTTCATCTTCAGAAAGAGGTACTGGATTCTTCAGGCCACCTACGAAACCTGTTACCCTGGGGGTATCTTGCACCAAATGCCATGTATCATTATTCAACTCCATTTTAACAAGAATATATCCAGGATAGACCTTTCTAGAAGATGTCTTTTTCTTTCCTTTGACAATCTCAATAACTTTCTCTGTTGGGACAATGATTTCAGAGAAATAGTCTTCAAGGCCATACTGCCTTATCCTCTCCTCAAGAGCTGCCTTTACTTTATTTTCATATCCAGAATATGTATGAACAATATACCACTTATGCGCCATATAGCCTTCTTATTTCAACTCAAGCCCGTACCCTAAAAACCATTATCCTTCTAATATATAAGAAACCTAACCAGCTTAGAAAGCGATATATCGACAATACCAAGATATATGGTTAGGAAAAAAGTAAAACCGAGTACTGACACAGTGAGAGCCAAAGTCTCCTTGCGGGAAGGCCAGGTAATCTTATCAAATTCCACCCTGACCTCTTTAAGAAATTGAATAGCTCTGCTGAATATGTTTGCATTCTGAGTTCCCGCAGAAGTCGAAGCAATACCTGATGAGTCAACCTTTGCTGCAGCTTTTGGGGTATTTTTCACCCGTGCTCCACCACTACTTTGAGACCTTTTTGAACTTTTTTTTCTTTTTTTAGCCTTAGTAGCCACTACTTTTCTCCAAAATAAAGTTGTACTACTGTTTGGCAGGCCAGGAGGGACTCGAACCCCCAACACCCGGATTTGGAGTCCGGTGCTCTACCATTAGAGCTACTGGCCTGCTTATCTGAACAAAATCACCTATTTTATTTTGGTCTCCTTATGAAGAGTATGTTTGCGGTCAAAAGGGCAATATTTCTTTAGCTCCAATTTCTCAGTAGTAGTTCTGCGATTTTTTGTAGTGGTATAGTTACGTCTTTTGCAAACACTACACGCCAGGGCTATCTTTTCTCTCATTTTTCAAGACTCCACGCCTATTCAATAATCTCGCTGACTACGCCGGCGCCCACTGTACGGCCGCCTTCCCTTACTGCAAACCTTAATCCCTCTTCCATCGCTATAGGCTGGATCAAATGAACCTCAAAAGATACATTGTCTCCAGGCATTACC
>JAMOVF010000147.1 GCA_027061625.1 Deltaproteobacteria bacterium | reverse complement strand
TGATAGATCATAAAATAGATTCCTTGACTCACGAACAAAAGGAGGCCTTGGAAGAATCTAATTGTCTGACATGTTCCACTCCAGATGTACAAGAAGCCATAGCTATGCTGATTGCTCCTAAGGCCAAAACAGCGGAGAAGTCTGGCATAGAGCAGACAGAGTCAACAAAACTTAAAGGCCAAGGAATGGAGCTTCAGGAAGAATGTAAAACACTTTTAAGAGAGATCGAGGCAGACATGGGTGAACTGCCAGCTTCATATGTTTCAGGGGCTGCGGATCTTGCCTCTGGAAGTTACTCTCCTCTGGAGACCAGGCCTGAGGAACCAGGTGCTCCTGTTAAAGGAAGTTTTGTTTATGATGAATGGGATTTCCGGCGTCAGGCCTATAGAAAGAGTTGGTGCTCCCTTAAAGAACAGCTTTCTACCCCTGCATCTGGTGACTTTATAGAGAATACTTTGGCACAGTACAGAGGCCAGATCCTTATGTTGAAACGGCAGTTTGAGGCCCTAAGGCAGGACAACAAAATATTGAAAAGGCAAAAAGAGGGGGATGATATAGATATCGAAGCAGCTGTTGAGGCTTATACAGACTTGATAGCAGGCACTACACCAAAAGAAAACTTGTTTGTGCGCCACTATAAATCTGACAGGAATATTGCAGTTGCCTTTCTTGTAGATATGTCTGCCAGCACAGAGGGGTGGACGAATAGGGCCATAAAGGAATCCCTGGTGCTCTTATGCGAGTCCCTGGAGGTGTTAGGCGACAGATATGCCATATTTGGTTTTTCAGGAATGCGGAGGACAAGCTGTCAATTTTATATGATAAAGGATTTTCATGAGGGTTATACAAAAGATGTCAAAGAACGGATTACAGGAATTGCCCCAAAAGATTACACAAGAATGGGGCCTGCCATAAGACACACAATATTTAAATTTAGTGATGTTGAGGCAAAGCTGAAGCTATTGATCACCCTCACAGATGGCAAGCCAGAAGATTATGATGAATATAAGGGGCCTTATGCCATTGAAGACACAAGAGCGGCATTGATAGAGGCAAAAAACAGCGGTATAAGACCCTTTTGCATTACTATTGACAAGGAAGCAAGGGATTATCTGCCCCGTATGTATGGAGAGGTGAACTATACCTTGGTAAAGGATGTTGGTTTCCTGCATAAAAGGCTGCCTGAGATGTACAGGCTACTTACCACTTGATTCATTCCGATGCGCTAAAATAAACAGCAGAGCAAGTTTTGGCAGTTGATATGATTAAACAAGTCTATTAAAAAAGAGCACCGTTACAAAAAATGCAAAATTAGATACAAAACGCCCAGTCTAAGCAGCTTTAAATAGTTTTCCTGGGCGGAGGAGGAGTTTTGGCTATAAAGGCCCTAAGAGGCTTTAAGGATATTTTGCCTGGTGAATCTGAGAAATACAGATTTATGGAAGAGCAGGCGCGTCAGGTCTTTAAAAATTTCGGCTTTAATGAAATACGCCTGCCATTATTGGAAAAGACCGAACTCTTTGCCCGCGGTATTGGTGACCACACAGATATTGTGGAAAAGGAGATGTACACATTCAAAGACCGCAGAGGCGACTCGGTTACTCTGCGGCCCGAGGCAACTGCAGGTATCATGCGGGCTGTCCTTGAGCATAAACTCTATTCGCAGGGTAGGGATCTCAAGCTTTTCACCATTGGTCCGATGTTCCGCTATGAGCGGCCGCAGAAAGGCCGCCTTAGGCAGTTCAATCAAATAAACAGCGAGCTTATAGGCTCTCAATCTCCTTTGGCAGATGCTGAAATAATAGGGATGGCATGGGATATTCTTACCCGCTGCACCAGCGCAGAATTGCGTGTTGAAATAAATTCACTTGGTTGTCCAGATTGCAGGCCGCTGCATAGGGAAGCACTAAATCTATTCCTAGAAAATCAAGCCAAAGAGCTGTGTGAGGATTGCATACGGCGCAGCAAGACCAATCCCTTGAGGATATTTGATTGCAAGCAGGAAAAGTGCAGATCCATTTTGAAACTTGCACCTTTAATTAAACATTACTGGTGTCCAGAGTGTTCCAAACACCTGGGAGAAGTTTTGGATTTTCTTGAAATTTTTGAAATACCATTTGTCATCAACCCCTATTTAGTTAGGGGGTTAGATTATTATGTGAGAACCACTTTTGAGATTATTGCTCAAGGGTTGGGGGCCCAGAATACAGTAGCAGCTGGCGGCAGATATGATGGTTTGTCCAAGGTGCTTGGCGGCCCGGACCTGCCGGGTGTAGGCATGGCCGTGGGTATGGAGCGTCTGTTGCTTCTGCTGGATAAAGATGATTATTCTGACAGGCTGCAGCTCTTTATTGCTGCCTTGGGGCGTGAAGCCAGGGAAGAGGCCGTTGAGTGGCTCAAAGAGTTTAGAGACAACAATATAAGCGTTCAGATATCATATGAAGACAAAAGCTTAAAGGCCCAACTAAAACAGGCAGATAGGCTTAAGGCCCGTTATGTCTTGATTGTCGGAGAAAAAGAGCTTGAAGAAGAAGAAGCTATTTTGAAAAATATGGAAACGAGCCAGCAGCAGGCCATTTCCCTGGATGAAGTTACAGCATCAGTGATTAAAGCGATTTGCAGCGAAACCGAAGAGACCCAGGAATAAAAGGGTTTTGAAAGAGAGGTAACACAATTATGGATACAATAAAGGGCCTGAAACGCACCCATGACTGCAACAGCCTGACTGAAACAGCATTAGACCAAGAAGTAGTGTTGATGGGCTGGGTTCTCCGCAGACGGGATCACGGAGGCGTGATCTTCGTTGATCTTCGGGACAGGACAGGAATAACCCAGGTGGTGTTTGACCCCTCAATTGAACCTCAGGCCCATGAAAAGGCCCACAAGTTGAGAAGTGAATATTGCATAGCCGTTCGCGGCAAGGTGCGAAGGCGGCCAGAGGGTATGGAAAACCCCAAGTTGAAGACTGGTATGATAGAGGTGGCTGTAAATGAATTGAGGATTTTAAATAAATCCCAGACGCCTCCTTTTCCACTGGATGAAGAAAAAGAGGTGGATGAATCCTTGCGCCTTAAATACCGCTATATGGATCTGCGGCGTCCATGGATGACAGAAGCTCTTATACTGCGTCACAATGTGTGCCAGGAGATTCGGGCCTATCTCAACAAAGAAGATTTTCTGGAGATAGAGACCCCTATGCTCACCCGCAGTACCCCAGAGGGGGCCAGGGATTACCTTGTTCCGAGCAGGGTAAACCCAGGCAAATTTTATGCATTGCCTCAGTCTCCGCAGTTGTACAAACAAGTTTTGATGATATCAGGGCTTGAGCGCT
Organism: Deltaproteobacteria bacterium; assembly: GCA_027061625.1. Lineage (GTDB taxonomy): Bacteria > Desulfobacterota > Dissulfuribacteria > Dissulfuribacterales > JALVPX01 > JALVPX01. The sequence continues at coordinate 22,336 of JAMOVF010000147.1, read as the reverse complement.
ATTATCAGATTGTACGCTGCTTCAGGGATGAAGATCTGCGTGCAGACAGGCAGCCTGAGTTCACCCAGCTCGATATGGAGCTCTCCTTTATTGAAGAGAATGATATAATTGAGATAGTGGAAGGGCTCATAAAATGGATATTCAAGAAGACCCTGGACAAAGAGCTGGAAGTACCTTTTAAGCGCCTCAGCTATCATGAGGCCATGGAAAGGTTCGGGACTGACAGGCCAGACATGCGTTTTGGCCTAGAGCTTAAAGATATTACAGATATAGCAGCAGGCTGTTCATTGAAGGTATTTCAAAGCGTTGCCAAATCAGGCGGCGTGGTCAAGGCGATTTGCGGCCAAGGAATGGCTACTCTTTCAAGAAAAGACCTTGATGACCTTACCAATTTTGCTATAGGCCTTGGAGCTAAAGGCCTGGCATGGGTGAAGATAAAAGAAGATGGAGAGTGGCAGTCACCCATTGCCAAGTTTTTTTCTGAAGATGAGAAAAAAGATATTGAGAAGCGCCTTGGAGCGAACCCTGGCGATATATTATTTTTTGGAGCGGATCAGGCCAAGGTTGTTTATAAGGTCTTGGGAGAGCTACGAATTGACCTTGCCAAGCGGTTTAACCTGATTGATGAATCAATTTTTGACTTTGTATGGGTTACAGATTTCCCTCTTATGGAGTATGATGAAGAAGAAGGCAGATATGTAGCCCTTCATCATCCATTTACTGCACCTAAAGAATCTGACACAGATCTTTTAGAAACGGCTCCGGATAAAGTAAGATCCAGGGCCTATGATATTGTGCTTAATGGGATTGAAATCGGAGGCGGCAGCATCCGTATTCACCAGCCAGAGGTGCAGAAACAGGTCTTTAAGGCCCTTTCAATCCCAGATGAAGAGGCCGTTGAAAAATTTGGTTTTTTGCTGGATGCTCTTTCCTATGGAGCTCCGCCCCATGGCGGAATAGCCTTTGGGCTTGACAGGCTGGTGATGTTGATGTCAGGCCGGGAAAGCATTAGGGATGTCATCGCCTTCCCCAAGACTCAGAAGGCCCAATGCCTTCTTACCAAAGCTCCAGCCAGAGTCGATATGACTCAATTGGCTGAATTATATTTGAAACCCAACTGGAAGAGCAAAGATTAAGGAGAAGTTATGGCCAAATGGAATCCTAATAAAGGTTTGCTGGATCACACGCACTCAGACCATTGGAAGTATAAGCTCAGGGATCCTAAAGAACCCAACTTGATGAGAAATATTTACCCTTATACAGAGGTGCCTAAAATAGACTTTGATTACAAGTATGTGGCACCCACCCCTTGTAAAGATATGCTCGTTACAGATACCACCTTCAGGGATGGCCAGCAGGCCAGGCCACCCTATACTGTAGAGCAGATCAGTAAAATCTTTGATTTTCTGCATGAGCTATCTGGTCCCAAGGGTGTGATTCGCCAATCTGAATTTTTTCTTTATACTGATAAGGATAAAAAGGCGTTGGATGTGTGCCGTGCCAAAGGCTACACATATCCAGAAATTACTGGTTGGATCAGGGCAAAGGCAGAGGATCTTAAATTGGTGAAAGAGGCTGGTTTGCCAGAGACAGGCATCCTGACCTCTGCTTCTGATTATCATATATATTTAAAACTGAAAAAGACCAGATCACAGGCGCTTGAATCATATTTGGCCATTGTAAAAGAGGCCCTTTCCCTTGGCATAAGGCCCAGGTGCCATTTTGAAGATGTTACAAGGGCGGACATTTATGGTTTTTGTATCCCCTTTGCAATTGAACTTATGAAGCTTAGGGAAGAAAGTGGAATAGACATAAAGATCAGGCTTTGCGACACAATGGGCTTCGGAGTCACCTATCCAGGTGCAGCCCTTCCTAGGGCCGTTGATAAACTTGTGCGCGCCTTTATTGAAGAAGCAGGTGTGCCTGGTGAGCTGCTGGAATGGCACGGCCATAATGATTTTCACAAGGTGGTCATAAATGCTACTACTGCATGGCTCTATGGATGTAATGCAATTAATGCAACCCTTCTGGGTTTTGGTGAAAGGACCGGCAATACTCCTATTGAAGCGCTTTTAATAGAGAGGGCTGCCCTGCGCGGCACTACAGATGGTGTAAATACTAAAGCCATTACTGAAATGGCAAGATACTTTGAAAAAGAACTTGGGGTGCATATACCCAAAAATTATCCTTTGGTTGGGGCTGACTTCAACTCAACCAGTGCTGGAGTCCATGCGGACGGCCTGCTTAAAAATGAGGAAATCTATAACATATTTGATACCAACAAAATTCTTGGAAGGCCTGTATCTGTTATTATATCCAGCACTTCAGGAACTGCAGGCATCGCACATTGGGTAAACACCCATCTCAAGCTTACAGGTGAAAACAAGATCAGCAAACGCCATCCGGGAATAGTCAAGATCTACAAAAAGGTGATGGAAATGTATGAGCAGGGCAGGGTGACCTCTATTTCCCATGAGGAGATGGAGCACTTGACCAGGCTATATTTGCCAGAGCTCTTCACTTCTGGATTTGAGAAGCTGAAGCAGAAGGCATATGACTTGGCCTACCACCTGGTGGAAGACCTTGTTGAGACCGAAGAAATCAAATCAATGGACCCAGAGCGCATAGAGCCGGTACTCAAGAAAGTGCTGGAAGATAATCCATTTATACAATTCCTCTATGTGGTAAATGCTGATGGAGAAAAGATTACCAAAAATGTTACTAGGCTGGAGGACAGGCCTAAATATTCCAATTACAAGCTTGATGACGACTTTTCTGAACGTCCTTGGTTCATCGCCCCAATGAAAGATGGAAAAATCCATGTGTCAGACTTCTATACGTCGCGCATAACAAACGCCTTGTGTATTACTGTTTCAGGCCCTATTTTCAATGAAAAGGATGAGATTGTTGGCGTCCTTGGAATAGATATACGTTTTGAAGACCTCGCCAAAATGGAACAAGACTCAGACGACTGAGAAAGGGGCAATCAAAAAGAGGTGGCCAGGGAGATTCAGGGTCGCCTTAGTATTTCCCAACAGTTATGAGGTGGGCATGTCCAACTTGGGCATGCACACCCTATATTCTTTACTTAATTCCAAAGAAGAGATAGTTGCTGAGAGATTTTTCGTTCCAAAGGGACATGTTTCCCCCTCACAGTTAAGGTCGCTTGAAAGCAATAGGCCTGCCAAGGACTTTGATATAATCCTTTTTACGATAAGTTTTGAGACTGACTACATAAATTGTGCAAAATTTCTGCATTTAGCCAATATTCCCCTTTATGCACATGAGCGTTCAGATGACGCACCATTGATATTGGCAGGCGGAGTTGCCACTTTTATCAATCCTGAACCCTTGGCCCCCTTTATTGATGCCTTTTTGATTGGAGAATTTGAGTCAATAGTCCATTCTTTTACTAAACAGCTCCCCCTGTTGACTGAGCAGGTAGCTAATAGAGCTGAAAAATTGAAAGGCCTTGTCACGAATGTTTCTGGAGTTTATGTGCCAGGGGGCTATAAGGTGCTTTATGACAAAGGTAAATATTATAAAGGCCATGAACCTTTGGAAGATATCTTTCCATCCCAAATAGCGCCGGCAAAACTAACTGTACCGCCTGATACTGCCCCTCACAGCGCCATACTTACCGAAAACACGGTCTTTCCCAACACCTTTCTCATTGAGCTTACCCGAGGCTGTGGAATGGGCTGCCGTTTTTGCGCTGCCGGTTTTGTTTACCGCCCTCCCCGAGTTTGGCCTTCTGAGGCTGTGGAAAATGCAATATCAAAATCAGGCGAGGCATCAAAGATTGGTTTGATAGGCCTTGAATATGGCAGCAGACCTGATATTGAAAGGTTGGCAGACCTGTTGTTGAAAAAAGGTAAAAAATTAGGATTTTCATCTTTGCGTGTAGATCTCATAACCCCTTCTTTTGCAGAATTGATGGTAAAATCTGGCGCCAAGGTAGCTACCATTGCCCCTGAAGCAGGTTCTCAGAAAATGAGAGATGTAATCAACAAAAACTTGAGTGAAGATGAAATTCTTGAAGGAGTGGAAAGGCTAGCATCTTCTGGTATTCCAAACTTCAAACTCTATTTCATGATAGGGCTACCCTTTGAAAGAGAAGATGATGTAAGTCAAATAGGAATCTTAGTCAAAAAAATACACGCCTGTATGCTCGATCATGCCAAGAGCAGGGGCTCCATAGGAACTCTTTCAGTATCGGTTAATCAATTTATTCCTAAGCCTTGGACTCCATTTCAATGGAGTGATTTTATTGCTAAAAGAGAGATCAAAAAGCGGATCAGCCTGTTGAAAAGGCTGTTTTCTTCCATACCTAATTTAAAGTTTTCCCTTCCAAGCCATAGAGAAGCAGCATTGCAGGGATTGTTGAGCAGGGGAGACCAGCAGCTGTCAAGAGTTATAGAATTGCTTGCATTGCATGGTTTTTCACTCAACAGGGCGCTGAAGGAAACTGGATTAAGTGCCGAAAAATATTTAAAAGGCAGGCAAGTGGCGGCATCGTTGCCATGGGAAATTATAAGACATCCTGTCAAAAAGGAATTTTTGCTGCATGAATGGCGCAAGGCATCCAGGCAAAATTCCACTGCACCTTGTGATACAGGGAGATGCAGGCGCTGCAATGCCTGTTCATTATTACAAATAACGTAAAGTGCTTAAAGGGGATAAATGAGCTTGAGTCAGGCCCTGGAGATCGACGCAGATATGGACGATAATCCTATGTCCATTCAGGATATTGCCGATGATATCCTTGATTCCATTGAAGAATCAAAATTCGATAAAGATATAATATTAGTTATTGCTGACCTTCCGCCCATAAGGGCAATATCTCCAGAAAATTTAGCCCAGGCCTTAGTTATAGTATTGGGTAGATACTATATTAGACTTCCTAAAGATATTTTTTCACAAATAGAAAAAGGCGATTTTGGAGAACTGACTTTCTTAGCTCCTGCCAGAGAAGAGAGGCTGAGGCCTAGAACCGTTATTATCAATACCACTCCACAAGTAAGAACCTTGATGATTCAAGGAGAAGCGCCGGAAAATGGTATTCCAGGTGACTTGGAGCTGTTTTTTGATTACTCGCCCAAACCAGGAAAAATATTGCCAGATGGCAAAATAGATTTCAGGTGTATAAACAAATTCCCTCAGGCCCAAAAGGAGGAATTACTTGCACGGTTATATGAACCCACTTCAGGAATGGCTGGAACAGATGTTAATGGCTTTCCAATCAAACCTGAGCCTGGTTCTCCATTTCCCATTGAACTTGGAGATGGCTTGCTGATAAAGCAATCCTTTGACAAAGAAAGGAACAGACACTGCCAAGATATTTTTGCTAAGGAAAATGGAATAATAATAACTAGATTTGCAGAAGCTGTACGTGATCCAGCCAATTTGAGAGCTTTGTCAGTACAAAATAGACTTGTTGTAGGTGATGTAGACTTTAGCACAGGTAATATTGGAGATGACGATAATGAATTGCGTTGTTCAGCTGACGTGGTGGTCAATGGGGATATACGAGGAACTTTTTCAGCTATCATAGATGGCAATTTAGAGGTTAAGGGAGCTATAGAGGGGGAACATATTGATGTAACCAAGTCAGTAAATGCTTCATTTATAAGAACTTCTGTTAGAGCTGGAAAAACTATTGAAGTGGGTTCAGCACGTGGAGCAAAGTTAGAGTCTATAGATGAAATAGTAGTTTTGAAAGAGGTGCAACAATGCCGTTTGCGCTCTGATACAATTATTATGGAGCCATCAGGTGTCTCTCAAATTTTTGTGGGTCATGTTAAAATAGAGGCCAACAAAGTACATATGATAAGCGTTGATTTAAGAAATCAAGTTGATGTTGAGCTCGGCCAAGATCTTTTTGACAAGAGACATAGGCTGAATCAACGGAAAAATGAACTTGAAGCTTTACTGCGTACCAGCATGAATACCTTAAAGGATCAAGTGGCATCTCTTGGAGAAAGGCTAAAAGAGATCCAGAACTCTGCAGACAAGGATGGAATGCAGGCCATAATAGGGCTTCGTCATTTTTTGGCTGCTATTTTAAAAGGCACCTTGAGGGCAGAGAAGGCGTATAAATCTTTGGCTAGTTGGATGCAGGAGGTTCCAGACTATCTTCATGCAATAGGACGTAGGGCGGCTAAAATTGTTGCACTTAAGGAAGAACAAGAAGAAATGGCCATAGAGCTTCAAGAGGTAAATGAGGAGTATAAACACTTAGAGGAAAGGCTATGTCAAATAAGATTTAAAATTATCGGCTCTCTGGCTCCTTCTGCAATCTTGTATCTTAAATGCGGTGACTTGGAGCGGAAATGGAATAGTGGTGCTTCTGACAGCAGTGTAACACTCAATATAGAATTAGTTTATGATCCAGAAAAGCATACCTTTTTGGAAATAGTATAAAAGTTTCTTTGCCATAAACATAACATTCCAGCTTTTGGTTTCTTTAATTGCAATCTTTCCAAATGCTGCAACGCTCTTATTAATTGTGTTTTTATAAATAAGTGGTTATCTTTTTTGACACTAGCTGAAGATATTAAGTCACAGCGGGGAAATTTGAATGGAAGAAAACAAAGGCAAAAAGAGATCAATATATATAGACACCTTTCATTGTAAAATGTGCGGCACCTGTATGGAAGAGAGCCCTGAAACCTTCACCATGAACGAATTCACCCAACTGCCTGAAGTCACAAAAGAAGAAGTGGAAATGGATGATTCGGTGCGCATGGCAGTGGTAATGTGCCCTACAAAATGCATTCATGTAGAGGGAGAGGACTAGGCCTGTCCCTCCTCCCTTACATTAAATTCCAGTTTAAACCTCTGGTTATGTTCTTTGGATACCAAATATAGGGCCAGGGTGCCTATTTCAGTTAATTCAGCCTCTATTTGAACAGGAATCATGGTGCCTGGTTCAATTTCTGCTGATTCCATGGCAGTTTCAACCTTGCTCACTTGCTCAATGGAATCTTCCCAGTCATCAATTATATCACCAGGTTTATCATCCTGTCTGGTCCTGGAAGCGAGAAATAGAAACTCCACAGGCTGCCCTACTAAAAGGCCAAAAGTCTTTCCAGGCACCTCAATGGAGCTCCCTTCTTCCATACCTTGGGGCACAATGCACAATGCCTTTATTTCAGGTGGAAGGCCCGGCACCGCAGGGCGGCTGCTTTCGATGCCTATGTAATATGATCTGGCAATTCCTCCCCTAATTTTGAGGCCTTCTCCCTTGGAAACCAGGCCAAAATAGGCAGCACCAAGAGAGACTGAAAGATCCATATCTGGATTGGAAAGTTCCTTCAGGCCCGCTTCCTGCTCGCCATCCCAGCTCTTTACTACGTCAAAGAGCCTGCTTCTCAGCAATTTTGATTTGAATACACCGCCGTTAAAGAGAATAGCTGTGGGCATTTCGCCTTCACCATCCTGGCTGGTGGCCAGAAAGGCTGCCAGGTGCTTTGTAATGGCTGTGTCATCCACATATGGCAGGCCAAGTTCTTGAAGGCCAGTTTTGGGCCTTTGAACAGGCAGGTCATTCCGGCTGCACTCTGGAAAAAAGCCTTGCACCAATATATCGTCTACTGTCTTCCTGGAAAGCTCGGTTTTGATGGTTCCGCCAACCAGTCCTGTTCCCCTTCCAGGAATTACTATGGATGCCTGCTCGAGTGAATCATCTGAAAGGAGCTGTTCCTTTGCCAGGCGTGTAGCATGGATCAGCACCTGGAACTGCATCCTGTCTAGCTTAGTACCCTTTTTCTTCAGTTCTTCTGAAACATAATAGGCCAGAGCCAAGTCCATGTTGTCCCCGCCAAGAAGCAGATGATCCCCTACAGCAAGACGCTTAAGCCCAAGTTCACCATCCTCGCTGGTAACCCTTATTAGGCTGAAGTCTGTGGTCCCGCCGCCAACATCGCAAACGAGAACCAGATCACCAGGTTGTATGGCATCTTTCCATGTCTCCATGTTGGCATGGAGCCAGGCATAAAAGGCGGCCTGCGGCTCTTCAAGCAGGGTGATGTTTTCAAGGCCCGCACTTCTTGCTGCCTGAAGAGTAAGCTCTCTAGCTACGGCATCAAAAGAAGCGGGTATGGTAAGGAAAATTTCCTGTTCTTCAATTTTCTGTCCAGTCTCTTTTCCTATTGTATGGTTCCAGGCAGCCTTTAGATGCCTTAAAAAAGTAGCTGAAGCAGCTATGGGAGAAAGCTTCTGCACATCTTCAGAAGCCTCAAGGGGAAGAATTGGGGCTGTTCTATCAACACCTTTATGGCATAGCCAGCTTTTTGCTGAGGAGATAAGCCTGCCAGGGACTTCTGCTCCCCGCTTCCTGGCATATTCTCCAACCACACGTTCCCCAAAGGGGTCCCAAGGAAGGTTTAGGCCGCCAGCCTTTTTTTCTTGTTCTGTGGTTATGTATATAAATGAGGGCAGAAGATTCTTTTCTGCAACTTCTCCAGGTGCTACCACTTGGGGAACAGGAAAGACCTTTATTTCCCCCTTGGCGTCTGTTTCAGTGTCTATATAAGAGAGCACCGTGTTTGTGGTGCCCAAGTCTATTCCAATCAGATATCTGCTCACTATATTTCAACCTCTGCTGGTGCAAGGATGTTTTTGCTGGTTTTGCCAGTCCATTTGGGAAGCCTTACTTCACTAAACTTCCATCCAGTATGCTTGATTATTCCCTTAAAAGGCGGGTTGCCCTTAACATTGCCCACAAGTTTTATCTGGGCAGGATCAAAATCTTCATCAATTTCCACTTCTGTGCCCTCTTGGGCATTTATCACAGGCTCTATGCCAAATACCTCTTTTAGTGCATTCCGGCAGCCGCGGTGGACTTCCCGCACTGCTGCTCCAATCTGGGCATCGTCATAGGGTTCTATATCTTCCTGTAAAAAATCTATAAGTCGTCCTTCACGCTGAAGCAGACCCAATATCTGGGCCGCTACCACTTCAACTGGCACACATTCCTCTTTTGTTTCCTCTTTTACAGCAGCCTCTTCCTCTTTTTGTTCTGTCTCGGCTGCTTCTTCATCTTCCAGCGGCTGTGCCACTGTTTCTGGAACTTGTTCAGGAATGCCTGATGTGGCAGCGACAAGGAATATCAGCCATCCAAGTGGAGGGCCTGCCAGAAGCGCAATTCCATACCACTCCTCCATGAGCTCGGGATTAAAATATACTACTGCTCCTGAAATTGCTGCCAGGGCCGCAAAGACCAGGAGTGACCACCAAAATATTCTCCTCTTAATGTTCATATCTAAACTCTCCCCATTTCTTTATTAAGTCTTATGGCGCTCCATCTGCCCACGCCATCTTCAATACATTTTCCCTGGGTGACACCTTTTTAACCTTTAAGTCCACAGGTTTATCAGAGGGGTAATTTTTGTCACGCCTGGGAGGAAGTTCAACTGTCAAAAGATAGTCTGCCAATATGGCCAGAACCTTTTGCGGAGTTACTTCAAGTATCCATGCAGGCAGTGTTTCTGTCTTTCTTTGCAATATGTGTTTCAAGATCCAGTAGCGGACACGTGCCTGGCGGACTGCTGCTGCACTATTAAGGCCTTGCTGAATATAAATTGAAATCTTTTCTACTTGTTCATGGTTATGAAGCGGCTTGCCCTCCTTTATAAAAGAAGTGATCTGCTGCTGCATCACCAGGTCCAAGGCCCTTCTCAAAGGTGAGGTAACGGTGGTATATGCCTCCACTCCCAAACCAGAATGAAATGCTGGCTCCATACTGAGAACACCCCTGCTTATGAGCCTTCTTTGGCGCAGGTTTTCAAGGAGGTCTGTCTCTCCTCCCTGCATTATCTGTTCCCTTGGTGGAGGCTGGCTCCTATATAATGCTGGTATTTTATTGGACTTCAAGAATTGTGCAGCTACTTCATTTGCAATAATCATGGATTCAGCAATTAAAAACCTTGCCTTTCCTGGTTGAATAAGCTCTATTTCAACCTCACCTTCAGGATCAACTATAATATTAAGTTCAGGTATGGGCATGGGCAAGGCGCCATGTTCAATTCTTCGTTCTTGGTGTTCTATGCATAGTGTGTGTAATTTTCTAAGCCAATGTTCACCTTCTATTAATTTTTCTGCCTCATCATAGCTTAATCTCTCTTTTACCTCGATTATGCTCCTTACAATATTGGAAGCAATTATATTGCCCTTGGGATCTATCTCCATAATGAAAGAAAGTCCTCTGCGGCTTTTCCCTTTGTGAAGGCTCCAGGCATGTTGAGACAAGATTTCAGGCAGCATGGGTATTTTCAGATCAGGTAGATAGATGGATGTTGCCCTAGTTATAGCTTCTTCAAAAAGTGGAGTTCCAGGCTCAACCAGTTCTCCAATATCTGTTATGTGGACCCCAAGTTCATAGTTGCCTGACTCAAGCCTTTTAAAATGTAGGGCATCATCCAGATCAAGGCTTTCAGGGGCATCTATTGTGATCAGGTGAAGATGCCTCAAGTCAGTGCGTCCTTCTTCTGGTTTGATCTCAACTTTTGCTAACTCTTCAGCCTGTTTCAACACTTTTTCAGGAAAATCTTTACTGAGGCCGTGGCGCAGGATTTCCAAATTCTGGTCTGGATGCCATATACCAGCAAGCACCAAGGTATCAAAAGGAGCGGTAGGGTTAACTTTGCCGGTCTGGCGGAAAAGGGAACGCACTGCTGGAGCATGTTCAGAATCATCTCCCTTGATACAGAAATCCTGTATGGCATTCGTCCAATAGGAAATATCCTCATCTTCCAGCCTGCTTAGAGCTTCATCTTTCTTGTTCTCTTCATTGCTCCACAGGCCTTCAATCCAGTCGCTGCCCTTTGCCAGTCTTTTTAGTTTTTCCTGTTCCCGGGCCTTTTGTGCCATTAGTTTTGCCACCGCTTCTGGGGTTTGCACCACAATATTGCCTTCCCGGAACTTGAAGTGGGTGCGTTCATCTATAACGGCCCTTATGAGTGCAGCCTCATGGTCAGGAGTGGTTTCGCCAGAAAAGGCCAATTCTGCTAAATCTCTTGGAAGCCATGCATAATGTTCACCCTGCACAAGTTCCCACAATTCTTTCAAGTCAATCTGTTCTGCAAGCTTTTCCCTCTGTTTCTGAATGGCCTGAAGGGTCTTGAGCATTTCCTCCCTGCTTGGGAGTTCAGAGCCAAAAGGGCTGGGTGATGCATGTAAAATTCTGGCAGAAGGGATATTTATTTCTCTGCCCAGATGGGTTAAGAGATGGTATCTATTCCCTTTTTTACCTAAGCAGACAGCAGATACAAAGCGCTGGCTGTCCAAGAACTCCACAACTTGGCCAGGTTGTATTTCCATTTATAATAACTTTCTACTGGATTCTTTTTTTAAGGTCTTTAATGGCCTCTTCAATGCCAATCTTGGCTAACTCCTCAGCAGTTAGCCATCTAAACCCCGTTTTTTTGTAAAGGCCTGCCTTGAAAAGATTCTCTGTAAGGGGTTGCTGGGTTTCGTTGAAGGCATAACGCCATAGCACTGCTCCATCTTTTGTCCTTATGAGATAGAGGGTAAAGGTAACAGATGCAGGGCGTTCCACGCCATAGGGTCCGCCAATGCGTTCTTCAAACCTGAATAGCTTGCCATAAAGAACTGCATCAACACCAAGCTCTTTGCCTAAGGCCTGAATAAGACGCAGTTGTGGTGCATTTGGCTCTGTAATAAGCATTCTGCTCAGAAAACTTACACATTTTTTCTCCTCTACCGGCACAAATCTTGGGTCATTTTTGACACTGTCTAGAAGCAGTTTTGTTAATTTGCGTGCTGCCTCTATGGGGACATCGCTCGCTTCGTAAAAGGTGTCACTCAAGGCACATGTAGCTTCTCCAGGCTGGGGCTTTAGGTTAGCCCTATCCATGGGAAGGACTGCTATTTTATCCAAAGAGGGCAGGGGAGGGCCTGCTTCTTTGTGCGATTTTTTTATAACGGTGCATGATGACAGAATGACTGCTATGGCAAAAAAGATAATTGTAAAATCATACTTTCTGCTGCGGCTGTTGATATACACTATAAAACTCCCTTGGTTGACATTGTTGAGCCTTCCAGACGGGTATCAAACTGGGTGGCCATATCCATTGCTCTACCCAGGCCTTTAAAAATGGCCTCTGCCATATGATGACTGTTTCTACCATAAATTACATGAACATGGAGCGTGATGCCAGCATTGAATGCAAATGCGCGGAGAAATTCTTCCACCAGTTCAGCGTCAAATTCTCCAATTTTAGAAGAGGGGAATTGGGCATTGAATACCAAAAAGGGGCGTTTGCATAGGTCTAAGGCAACTTGTGCAAGGCTTTCCTCCATGGGCAGGAGATAAAAACCGTAGCGGGCAATACCTTTAAATTCACCCAAGGCCTGGGAAAATGCCCTTCCCATGCATATTCCTATATCTTCCACTGTATGATGGGCGTCTATGTGCAGATCTCCCTTTGCTGATATCTTTAGATCAAAAAAGCCATGGGCTGCAAAGAGGGTGAGCATGTGGTCCAGGAATCCAACACCGGTTTGTATATCTGCCTGGCCTTTGCCCTCAATAGTGAGTTCAAGTTCTATCTGGGTTTCTTTTGTTTCCCTATGTATTTCTGCATGTCTTTTCACTGCAATACCCTCCAAGTTCCGATTTTCGTTTAAGCATATCAGGCTCAAGGCCGATTAGTCTTTTGAGGCCACGCTCTTTTTAATATTAATTAGAGTCCGCCTCAAAAAAAACAGATGTCAGGATATTTTCGTGGCACGTAGAAAAAAAAAGCCACTACCTAAAATAGATCACATTATTGAGCCGCTGGCGGAGGATTTTGGCGTGCGTTTTTTTACATTGCAGGAGATCCCACAGGCTGTTGCCTGGGCAGAAAGAGGGCGAATTGCGATACATGAGAATTATCATTCGCGCAGACGCCAATCATACCATGTCATTTGTGGGGAGAAAGACCCCCTCTATGAATTCTGTGATAAGGTTGGCGTGCCTTATGATTATATAACCGCCTCTGAATTCTACAGATTTTGGCACCTTACCTGGTTTCCTGAAGATTCTGTCCAGAACATGGGTTAAGGCCTTACATATACCCAACCCTGCTGCTGCCACTCCGCCAACACCCTAATGGCTGCTGGAACTGTTTTAAAAAAATCCGGCAACCTTTCTTTTTTAATATCGTGATCCCTGAGGGAATTTTTGCATAAAAATATCTCTCCTCCATCAAGGACTATCTGTTTTAGCTTATCAAACAGAGGCCTGTCACACTTTATGCATCTGGTGACTGCATCTCCATTGGCCACAATGCGGACCATGAGTTCTTCACCATCTTCCCTGCTTTTCAAAAAATTTAAGCCATTTTTTGCCGCTACATCCCAGCGATTGCTGGAAGCAACATGAATCAGCAACTTGATTTCCTTCATTTCACTATTGCTCCCTTTGCTCCACTGGTTACTAGCCTTGCATATCTGGCCAAATAGCCCTTTTTGATTTTAGGTTCCGGGGGCTTCCATTCAGCACGTCTTGATTCAAGCTCTTTTTGGGAAATGTCTAGTTCAAGCTTCCTTGATGGTATATCAATTTTGATGATGTCGCCTTCTTTCACAAAGGCAATGGGGCCGCCTTCAGCAGCCTCTGGCGAAACATGCCCAATGGCTGCACCTTGCGTGCCTCCGCTGAATCGCCCATCTGTAATAAGCGCCACCTTGGCACCAAGGCCCATTCCCACGATTGCAGAAGTCGGGGAAAGCATTTCAGGCATTCCAGGCCCGCCCTTAGGGCCTTCATAACGGATTACCACCACATCCCCTTCCTTTATCTTTCCTGCTAGGATTGCACTATAGGCCTCATCTTCAGATTCAAAGATTCTAGCTGGGCCAGAATGGGTGAGCATTTCTGGTGCAACAGCAGATTGCTTCACCACTGCGCCCTCTGGGGCAAGGTTGCCATAAAGTATGGCTATCCCGCCTTCCTTATGATAGGGGTTGTCAACAGGCCTTATAACTTCGTGGTCTGTTACCTTGGCCTTGGCAAAATTCTCCCCTGTGCTCTTTCCAGTCACTGTCAGGCAAGATTCATTAATTACTCCTAAGGAAGAAAGCTCTTTCATAATCGCCTGGATGCCTCCAGCAAGATGCAGATCATAGAGGCTGTGCGGCCCTGCTGGTATCAAGTTGCACAAGTGGGGGGTCTTTAAGCTGATTTCATTAAAAAGATCCAGGGGAAGGTCAACTTCTGCCTCATGGGCAATGGCAGGCACATGGAGGACTGTATTGGTGGAACAGCCAAGGGCCATATCCACTGCAATGGCATTTTTAAATGCATCAAGCGTGGCAATATCCCTAGGTCTTATTTCCTTTTCAACCAGTTCCATCACCTTCATCCCAGCTTGTTTTGCAAGCCTTGTCCGGGCTGCTGAAACTGCTGGAATTGTACCATTGCCTGGAAGGGCAAGACCTATGGCCTCTGTAAGGCAATTCATTGAATTGGCAGTAAACATGCCGGCGCACGAGCCGCATGTGGGGCAGGCCTCAGATTCAAGCTCCACCAGCTCATCTTCACTCATTTCACCTGCCTTTACCTTGCCAATGCCTTCAAAGACCGTTATCAAATTGACCTTTTTTCCGTGCCAGCTGCCCGTAAGCATTGGGCCGCCTGTGATCACAATGGCTGGGATGTTCATGCGGAGCATAGCCATCACCATGCCTGGAGTTATCTTGTCGCAGTTTGGAATGAGCACTAAACCGTCAAAGGGATGAGCCTGGGCCATTACTTCCACTGAATCTGCTATCAATTCGCGGCTGGCAAGGGAATAACGCATTCCAAGATGATTCATGGCAATGCCGTCGCACACCCCAATTCCTCCAAATTCCATGGGCGTGCCACCAGCCATTCTTATGCCAGCTTTCACCGCATCCACTATCTGCCTTAGATGCACATGGCCAGGAATGACCTCATTAAAGGAGTTGGCCACCCCAATTATGGGCCTTGAGATCTCTTCATCTGTATATCCCATGGCCTTCATCAAAGAGCGGTGCGGCGCCCTTTCAACACCCTTTTTCATTCTGTCACTGCGCATCTTTAACAACCTCGCTGATAAATTTAGCCCAGGATGCCAGAACCTGGTCTGGAAATCAAGGTGATGTCCATATCGCACTTGTCCCTGTTTCATAGTTTTGTTAAAGAATTACAAAATAATTGATATTGAATGTTTCCCATATGAGGAGATCTGCCAGCGACACATGACCGATGATTCTAAACAGCCTTTGAAACAATTGGAGAAGGAACTGAATTATACATTTTCAGATAAGCCACTCCTTGAACAGGCCCTAACCCATAGATCTTATGCTGCTGAACATGGCCCAGATGTTCCAGATTATGAAGTACTAGAATTTTTGGGAGATGCAGTATTGGAGTTAGTCATTAGTAAGCTGCTTTATGATAGATTTGGTACACAATTCAAAGAGGGAGAACTCACTAGGATGAGGGCCTCCCTGGTCAATGAATCTACATTATCCAGCCTGGCAAAGAAAATGAAGCTTGGCGACTACTTGAGGCTTGGTCACGGAGAGGAAAAAAGCGGCGGCCATGAAAAACCTTCCATCCTTGCAGATGCCTTTGAGGCCTTGATAGGAGCCATCTATCTAGATGGCGGCATTGAGCAGGCCTTTAAATTTGTAGAAGATGTTTTTGGTGAATTGTTAGATATGGTGGAAAATGGCGGCCTGGATAAAGATTATAAAAGCACACTCCAGGAAGTCACCCAAGCAAAATTCCATGCTGTTCCAAGTTATAAGACAGTGGAGGTGGTCGGTCCCGCCCATGACCGCCACTTTACAGTCTCTTTACAGCTTGAAGGCAAAGAGCTTGCAATAGGAAAAGGTCATAGCAAAAAAGAAGCAGAACAGGATGCTGCACGAAAGGCATTGGGTTCTTTAAAAGACAAGAATATTTAAATAGAGGAAATATTTAGCATGACAGAATCTGACCCTTACCCTCCAGACTCAAATCCTAATTCTAGTGAAAATTTCAGATCTGGTTTTGTTGCCATTATTGGTGCGCCTAATGTGGGCAAGTCTACACTATTGAATGCTCTCTTAGGCGAAAAAGTGGCCATTACAACCCCTAAACCACAGACTACCAGGCGGCAAATCAGAGGAATTTTAACAGGTGACAACTTTCAGATAGTCTTTGTGGATACTCCAGGTATTCATGAATCAAAACACCTGCTCAACAAGGTCATTGTAGAAAGTGCTCTCAATGCTTTAAAAGATGTGGATATAGTGCTTTTTGTTGTTGACGTAACCAGTAGGAAACGCGGCCAGGAATTTGCTATCCTTGACATCTTAAAGGAAGTGGGTGCACCAGTAATATTGGTTCTGAATAAGGTGGATAGGATTCCAAAAACAGAATTGTTGCCTATTATTGATTCTTTTAAAGAGCTTTTTCCCTTTGAAGCAATAATTCCTATCTCTGCAAAATATATGAGCGGGATAGATAGAGTCCTTGATGAAATATTGAGCCTTCTACCTAGAGGTCCGCAATATTATGACCGCTCTACTACTTCTGATCAAAGACTTGAGGACATGGTCGCAGAGCTGATACGGGAAAAGATCTTCCTTTTGGCTGAACAGGAAGTGCCATATTCTACTGCTGTAGAGGTGGAGGATATAGAAGAAGTGCCGGAGAAAAATCTTTTGCGCATAAGGGCAGTTATCTATGTAGAACGACCTTCTCAAAAGGGAATTATTATAGGAAAAGGAGGGAAATTTATTAAAAAGGTCGGCAAACTCACCAGAGAAGAACTAGAGAGGGCTTTAAATAAAAAGGTCTTTCTTGATTTATGGGTCAAAGTCTTGAAGGATTGGTCAAAAGATGAGCGTGCCTTAAAAAGGCTGGGCCTATCAAGCTGAATTCCGGATTTTATTTTAATCATAAATTATCCCTCAAAATTAGCTATTCCATGTTCAAGCGCGATTTCATTGAGCTGATCCCTGAAGTGACAAAAAAGTCTCATATTGCATGATATGTGTGAGGCTTTTATGTCTCACGTATAATGATGTGTTTTTCTCCCTGTAGTTAACCATTTGATTTTATGTTTTTTTTGGCTGCGGGGTTGAGGGCACGTTATTTGCGTATAAAAAATTCACAAATCAGGAGGGCTCCAAAAATAGATAGACAGTGCCTTTGGGGAGATTGGGAACTAAACAAATGGCATTTAGGATAGGGAGCTGCTTTTTGGAACCCTCCTGTTTAATTTGAAAACAAAACGGAGATAATAATGAATTCATCTCTCCAGCATACAATAAAGAAAAATATAACTTTGGTAGGAATCGGGCTTCATTCAGGCAAAGAAGTTAAGTTAAGGATCAAGCCAGCACCAGTAAATTCTGGCATCAGATTTTTAAGAAAGGATGTTGAGCCTCAGGTCTTGATCCCAGCCCGAATTCAATATGTTACAGATGTCCGTTTCGCCACGACAATAGGCATCGGTAATTCCACAGTGTCTACTATAGAGCACTTAATGTCAGCCTTTGCAGGTGTCGGAATTGATAATGCCATTGTTGAACTGGATGGACCAGAAGTTCCTGCTATAGATGGAAGCGCCTATTCATTTGTCGCTTTGCTCAAAAAAGCTGGTAAAAAAGAGCAGGCTCAATCCAGGCGTTATTTGAAGATTTTAAAACCGGTTGCTGTTAAAAACGGCGATTCGTTTATAAGTGCAGAGCCTTGCGATGTAATGACAGTAACACTGGAGATCGATTTTGATCATCCTATGATTGCCAGGCAGAAATTTTCTGGTGTTATTAATGAACAGGTCTATGAAGATCAAATAGCTAGGGCCAGGACCTTTGGATTTCTTAAGGAAGTAGAAATGATGCAGAAGAACGGCCTTGCCCTTGGTGGATCTTTGGAAAATGCAGTGGTGTTGAGTGAGCGCTCTATAATAAATGAAGAAGGCCTTCGTTTCCCTGACGAATTTGTAAAACATAAAGTGCTTGATTTGATAGGAGATCTTTATCTTATAGGTATGCCCATGATTGCCCATGTCCAGGGATATAAGAGTGGCCATATGCTGCATAGCAAACTTTTACAGGCCATTTTAAATGATGCCGATAATTATGAAGTAGTGGAACAGGACAAGAACGTGGTTAAAAGGCGTTATTGGAACGTATCCAGTAAACAGGCATCAGCGGCAGTAGCCAATATTTAGATAGAAATAAACCATAAACAGGGGGAATCATGAAAAAAAGTTTGCTATTTCTTATAATTGCACTTATTTCGGTTTCAATTGCTCTATTAATGCCTCAGATCGGGCCTGCCTCCAGTGGAAATGGGCCTGAAACAATAGATCTTAAGGCAAAATACTCAATAAAGGGGAAGAAAAAGGCCGTTATATTTCCACATAGGAATCATCAGAAAAAATTGAAGTGCGTGAAATGCCACAAAAGTCCTGAGGGCGGAGCGCTTAAAGTTGAAATAAAAAAGCTAAAGGGTATGTCCAATGACTTTCATAAAAAATTTTGCTGGCCCTGTCATGTGGAAATGAAGGTAAAAAAGGGTAAGACTTGCAAGACTTGCCATAAATAAAAACATAAATATTTGCATCTCCTACGGGCCCTTTTACAAGGGCCTTTTTTATTGGAAAATTTTCTACAAAAGGCACAAGTTGTATTTGATAAGGATCTATGGAATTTTAAACAGGTTATGATCACAAGGCCTGTTGACAAGGAAAAGATAAAAAACGCCTTTTCAAAGGCTGCGGCCACCTATGAAGAATGGGCTAATGTCCAAAATATCTCAGAGGAGCGCCTTGCGGCTAAAATAGAAGGGCGGAATTATAGCAATATTCTTGAAATAGGCTGTGGCACCGGCCGTCTTACCGCCAGGCTTGCTACTTTGAATCCAAAAGCCAAAATTACAGCCATTGATTTGGCCCCAGCCATGGTTAAAAAGGCGCAAGGCCGCTTGGCCGCTTATGATGATGAACGCATATCATTATTGAAAGCAGATGGTGAAAATCTGCCAGAAAAGATATTGAATAAGGCCCCTTATGATCTCATTATCTCTAGCGCAACTTTTCAATGGTTTGCAGATTTAAAAAAGGCTTTAGGGGTATATTCGACTATTTTAAGCCAAAAAGGCGATATAATCTTTTCTGTTTTTGGCCCATCTACCCTTAAAGAGCTTCAAACTGCCCTTGTAAATGCTGCTGACAGGAAAACTGCACTGATATCTTCCCTGTTTCCCGGCAAGGAAGAATTGACTGCCCTTGTCACTGCTGTTTTTGGCGCCTGCCAAGTTGAAGAGCTGCTTATTAAAAAGGAATATGATACTCTAATAGAGCTGTTGTCCAGCCTCAAATACACAGGAGTTGCTGTTCCGCTGAAACGCAGGCCTTTGATAAGATCCAGAAAAGGGCTTGCTAGAGTTGAGCAGGAATTTTTGCAAAGATTTGGTGCTATTAAAGTAACATATCAAATATTTTTTGTTACTGTATCCAGGTAGGTTATATAATTAAATTAAAGTAATATATGAAAAATAGCAGGTTGTTTCCAATGATCTTATGCTAAATATTTCCCTATCTTTAAAAGGCTGAATAGAAATGGGCACTTATTTTATCACTGGAACTGATACTGGCGTAGGAAAAACTTTTTTCTGTGCTGGTCTTGCAAAAGAATTGAATGCAAGAAAAATCAATGTATTGTGCCAGAAATGGGTGACATCAGGCACAGGAGAGGTCTCAGAAGATCTTGCATTTTGTTACGAAACCATGGGCAAAGGGGAGCGCACCTGCCGCAAAGGCTCCTTGGAAGCTCCTTACACCTTCAGTCTTCCAGCTTCTCCTCATTTGGCAGCACAAAAAGAGGGAGAGGAAATAGATACTGAAATTCTTGTAAGATCCACAGATAAACTTTCTAGAGAATGTGATATCTTGCTAATAGAGGGAGTGGGAGGCCTGATGGTGCCGATCACAAGGAGCTTGCTCCTTGCTGACTTTGTAAAACGGCTTACTATACCAACTATTGTTGTGGCCAGGGCAGGTCTTGGAACTATTAACCATACGCTTTTAACCATAGAGGCCATGGAGTCTAGATCCATTCCTTTGGCAGGCATCATATTCAATGATCTAGAACCAGATTCAGATCCTGAAATTGTCAAGGACAATATGGAAATAATCAAAGAGTTCTGCCCAAAAGCTAAAATATTCGGTTTGATTCCTTATAAACACGATTTCAATGGCTATTGTCCAGCTATAGCAAAAGCCGCTGACTTTTTATTTTCAGGAGAGCTAGATTAGTGAGCAAGGTAGAAAAAAAGATAGAAAAGTTGCTGGATGCAGACCGGCAATATGTGTGGCATCCATATACCCAGATGAAGGATTATAAAGATCGCGACCCCCTCTTTGTAGAAAGGGGAGAGGGTGTATTTCTATATGATGTTTATGGCAACAGATATTATGACACCATTTCCTCATGGTGGGCCATTCTGCATGGCCACAACCATCCAGTTATCAAAGCCCATGTAAAGGCTCAAATGGAGCGCTTGGAACAGGTCCATTTTGCAGGAACCACCCATGCCCCTGCCATTAATCTGGCTCAAAAATTGGTAGAGCTAACACCTGAACCGCTCTGCAAGGTCTTTTATTCAGATAATGGCTCAACTGCCTGTGAAGTGGCAATAAAGATGTCTCTTCAATATTGGAAACAGTCAGGAAGGCCTGAAAAGGAAAAATTTATCAGCTTGGAAAGGGGATATCATGGGGATACCATTGGCATGTTGAGCCTAGGCGGGGTTCCCATGTTTAAAGGCCCTTTTGATTGCCTTACCTTTCATTCCCACAGGTTGCCAACGCCATATTGTTACCGTTGCCCCCTGGGCCTTGAGAATCATGATATGGATGACCCAGAACCTGCATGTTCTCTAGCATGTCTTGAGGATCTTGAAGACCTCCTTAGGAAAGAGGCAGACAAGACCGCAGCAATCATCATGGAACCCCTTCTTCTTGGTGCGGGGGGCATGATAATCTACCCCAAGGCTTACCTCTCAAAGGTGGCAAAAATGGCAAAGGACCATGGCGTGCACTTGATTTTAGATGAGGTTGCCACTGGCTTTGGCCGCACTGGCAGGATGTTTGCTTTTGAACATTGTCAAATAGTGCCAGATTTTCTCTGTCTTTCAAAGGGGCTTACTGGTGGTTATATGCCTATGGGCGCCACAGTTACTACCCAAGAAATATTTGATGCCTTCTATGATGATTGGGAAAAAGGAAAGACCTTTTTCCATGGACATACCTTTACAGGCAATCCTCTATCTTCATCAGCAGGCCTTGGATCTTTGGAGATATTTGAAAAAGAAGAGGTGCTTACCAGGCTTCCAGGGCGCATCAATACCCTGGCTGCCGGCTCAAAAAAAATTTCCAATCATCCAAATATTGGAGATATAAGGCATATTGGTATGATTTGCGCATTCGAGATCGTGCAGGACAAGACAGCCAAAAAGGCCTTTGACTCATCAAAACGTATTGGTTTTCAAATTTATCTGGCAGGCTTAAAAAATGGGGTGATATTAAGGCCCCTTGGCGACGTCATTTATCTATTTCTTCCATTGTGCACCACGAAAAAAGAGATAGATGACATCTTGGGCCGAACTTTTGATACCTTTAATGAGACTTTGCCAGGTTGAAATATGAATAAAGAACGATATCATGAGTTGTTAACTTTAAGTTTTGATGCTCTGCTTAAAGAAGCTTATGGTGCCAAGCTTACTAAGCGCAAGGATAGTTTGTCTCTCTGTTCCATAATGAATGTAAAGTCTGGCGCATGTTCTGAAGATTGCGCATTTTGTGCCCAGTCTGCCAGATATAAAACCAAGGCCCCTGTATATCAAATATCACCTGTTGATCAGATTCTCAAAAGGGCAGAAGAGGCAAAGGAGTCAGGAGCTACCAGGTTCAGCCTTGTTGCCAGCGGCAAAGGGCCTTCAAAAAAAGAAGTGGACCAAATTGCCAGCATAGTGCACAAAATTAAGCAGGAAGTCGGCATAAAGGTATGCGCCTCTTTAGGAATTATTGATGGGTCTGGGCTCAAGGCGCTCAAAGATGCCGGCCTAACCCGTTACCACCACAATTTAGAAACTTGCAGAAGTTTTTTCCCAAACATTGTTTCAACTCATTCATATGAGGAGCGTGTGGATACCATTAATCAGGCAAAGGAGGCAGGCCTTGAAGTGTGCGCTGGAGGTATTCTTGGTCTTGGTGAGTCCTTGGAGCAGCGCATTGAATTGGCCATAGAGTTGAAAGGGCTTGAAGTAGATTCTGTGCCACTTAATTTTCTAATTCCCATT
>JAMOVF010000146.1 GCA_027061625.1 Deltaproteobacteria bacterium | reverse complement strand
CCGCCCAACCTTTCTCAGCCAATACTCGCGTTATGGCTGCTGTCAATGTGGTCTTGCCATGGTCAATGTGACCTATCGTACCTACGTTTACATGTGGCTTCGTACGCTCAAACTTCTTCTTGCTCATCTTGCTTCCTCCATCACATTAAGGTGGGTTCATATACTTTCATCAACTGCCGCTACCAGAACTTACCACCGGTAATGGGCAAAGGCCTTATTTGCCTCAGCCATTCTGTGTGTATCTTCTTTCTTCTTAAAGGCGGCACCCCTTTCGTTAAACGCATCGATCAATTCACCAGCCAAGCGCTGAGCCATGGTTTTCTCACCTCTGCCTTTGGCATAGCTTACAAGCCAACGGATGGCCAAGGTCTGGCGCCTTTCAGGCCTGACCTCCACCGGAACTTGATAGGTTGCACCACCTACCCTCCTGGATCTAACCTCGACTATAGGCTTCACATTTTCCATGGCCTTTTCAAAGACTTGCAGGGGATTTTCTTTGGTGCGCTGCTCCACTATCTCCAACGCCTCATAAAAAATCCTTCTCGCAAGGCTTTTTTTCCCTTTGCGCATAAGACCATTTACAAACTTTGTTACCAGCACACTGCCATATTTAGGATCGGGTGCTACGCTTCTCTTAGGAACTTCACGTCTTCGTGGCATAGATCTTCCGCCTCTTCTTATCCTAGTGCCTTACTTAGGCCTCTTTGTTCCATATTTGGAACGGGCCTTGCGCCTGTCTGAAACCCCTAAAGCATCAAGGGTCCCTCTTATGATATGATATCTTACACCTGGCAAGTCCTTAACACGGCCGCCACGGATTAAAACTACTGAGTGCTCCTGAAGGTTATGCCCTATTCCAGGGATATATGATGTTACTTCCATGCCATTGGTGAGTCTTACACGTGCAACTTTCCTGAGGGCTGAATTAGGCTTTTTGGGTGTTGTAGTATAGACCCTGGTACAGACACCCCTCTTTTGAGGACATGAATCCAAGGCTGGTGCCTTACCTTTCTTTTTAATTTTCTTACGTCCTTTTCTCACCAATTGATTGATAGTTGGCATGCTCTAACTACTCCTCATAATTATACTTAAATGTCCATTACAAAAAACAATAAACCTACTCCCCATTTCCTTAATAAAAAATTTAAAAAAATGAGGTCCCAGGAACAAAGCCCGCTTTTAATACTGGGTTCGCCTCAGATTGTCAACCCCTGTTGCAATACATTTTTTTTTAGCGTACATGTTAATCATTAATCGTCAGGGGCAACTATGAATCACAAGGCGCAAAAAACGTATTTAGGCGTAGATGTAGGTAATACTCACACAGTTTTAGGCCTTTTTCAAGGCCCAAAAATAAAAGCAAGCTGGAGAATCGCCACCAGGCCGGACATTACTGCAGATGAATTGGCTGCCGCCATTATACCTCTGCTGAACGACAAGGGCTGTTCCCTCTCCCAAGTAGATGATTTGATCCTTTCATGTGTGGTGCCTCCACTAACCTCCATTTACAAAAAATTCTGCCAGCAGTACCTACATTCCAATGCCCTGATAATAGAAGGCTCAAACCGATTGGGCATGCCGATTTTATATAAACGGCCCTATGAAGTGGGAGCAGACCGGCTGGTAAATTCCATTGCAGCCTATGAGCTTTTCCCAACTCCGCTGATAGTCATAGATTTTGGCACCGCTGTCACCTTTGACTGTGTTTCTGGTGACGGGGAATATTTAGGTGGAGCAATCGCCCCAGGGCCTATGATTTCAGCAGAAACATTGTTTAAAAAGACGGCTAAGCTGCCCCTTGTTGATCTCTTTACCCCACCTGATTCTATACTGGCCCAAGATACCGTATCTGCTATCAAGACCGGCATTATTTATGGTTTTGCTGGTCTTACAGACAGAATCATCCAGTGCCTGTCCACAGAATTTCCGGGTAAACCTATGGCAGTTGCCACAGGTGGCCTTGCAGAAATCATAGCGCCCTTTTCTGAACAAATAGAAAGGGTGATACCAGACCTGACACTCCGGGGATTAGCGATTGTTTATGAAAGATTAACCAAAGGTTCAGGCAGTAGTTGAGTGCAACACCTCTAAAATGAGTTCCGCCTGCCTGGTGGCAGAGTTTTGAGCCAGCTTTTTTAGCGCCTGAAAGGCCTTTTGTCCTGTATGATATCTTAATGTTTTTTCACTAAAAAAATCTTTTATCTGATGGGCTAGGCTATCTCCATCTGTTACCTGCCTGCCTCCCCCAAATTCCAGCAATGCCTGGCTAGATTCTTCAAAATTATCCATGTAAGGGCCAAAAAGCACAGGGCAGCCCCAAGCTGCCGGCTCCATTACATTTTGCCCGCCCTTTGGTACAAGAGAGCCGCCTACAAAGGCAACGTCTGCAATTCCATACAAATCAAAAAGGGGACCAATCACGTCAACAACTACAACATCATGCAGACGTTTCCTGCCCGCTTCCAATTCGCTCCACAGGTCAAAGCCCAGCGATAGTTGCTTCAAGCGGTTGGTTATTTCTGATACCCTGGCCAAGTGGCGGGGTACCAGAAAAAAAAGGGAATCAGCTATTTCCTGCATAACATCTTTTACGGCCTTTACCAGAAACTTTTCTTCTCCTTTTCTTATACTGCCTGCCACAAAGACCCTTTGATGAGAGCCGATGCCAAGTTTTGTCCTTAGCGATTTGGCCTTTGTCTTATCTGGACGTCTTAAAAGTCCTTCAAATTTTGCATTACCTGCAACGGTCACAGCTCCCTTTGGGGCCCCTAAGTCTAAAAATCTCCTGGCGCAACTATCTGAAATAGCGCATATTGCCATAAATTTATTCAACATGGGCTTAACAGCAGACCTTATCAATTTGTACCGTTTAAAAGAGCGGGGAGAAATTCTTCCATTAAGGAGCACTGCCTTTGAGCCACCTGCAACTACTGCTTCAAGCATATTGGGCCACAACTCGGTTTCGAGGGGGGCATAAACTTTAGGACGAATTGACGCTGATAATCTTGAAACCGCCTGTGGAAAATCGAAAGGATATGGAATTACAGGGCATCTGCTTTTAAAAAGAGAGCGAGCCCTGGCTAAACCTGTTGGCGTAGTGGAAGATATGACTATTTTAAGCCCTGGATGCAGATCATCTATTGCCCTTACAAGGGCGTCGGCCACATTCACCTCACCCACAGACACGGCCTGAAACCAAATATCATAAGGAGACATTGTCTCAACTTCAGGAGGCACCTTGCCTATCCTGCCGCACCAAAGGCTATCTGCCTCCTCAAAGAAACAGCGGATCTCAAATACTGGCATAAGGAACCAGTAGGCTATTTTAGTTATCTTTTTGTAGTAACCGAGCATATTAAATCAATATGCCGGCCCTTTCCCGCTGTCTCACTGTTTCATAAAGGGCCACAGAGACCGCTGAGGAGACATTGAGCGATTCAACCTTTGACGGGATATTCAACAACATGTCGCAGCTCTTTTTTACAAGGTAGCGTAACCCCTTACCTTCTGCGCCTGCAACTAACACCAAGGGGCCTGTTAAATTTTGATCCCATATTTTATGCCCTCCTTCTGCTGCAAGGCCCGCAGTTGAGATCCCTTTTTGCCTCATTGCCACCAGAGTCTTTATTAAATTCTTGACCATACACACCTTTACATGGATAATTGTCCCTGCAGATGCCTTTACCACAGTGCCTGTAATCTTAGCAGAAGAACGCTCTGGCAGAATAACGCTTTTTACACCAAAAGCTGCACAAGATCTGATTATTGCCCCCAGATTTTGGGGATCGGTGATTTGGTCACATGCTACAAAAAGGCCATTTTCAGATTCATATGAGGACAAAAGCTTGTCTATAGGATATTGCCAAACTGGTTTTACTAAGGCTGCTATCCCTTGGTGAACTGCGCCAGCAGGCACACCAATCAAGGTAAAATTTGTTTGCTGTTTGATTTTGACACCCTTTTTTTGTGCCAAGTTCAGCAATTTTTTTTGATGCTGCTTCCGGCCAAAAGAAGGATTTACAAAGATTTCAGAAATTGCCCAAGGGCAATTTTTCAGAAACTCTTCTACAGGATGAAGCCCCCAGACTGGAATAAGCTCATTTTGCAATTTTTTCACTTAAAAGCCTTTGAGGCTGTTACCTCTCTTCGGCGGCTTTCTCAGCCTCAATCAATATCTTTTTCACCTGTGGCAAAGCAACCATCCGCTCTTTTTTATGGCGATTTGCCTTAATTATAGACTTAAAATTGTCTAATGCCTCTTCCAAAACATCATTGATCAATATGTAGTCATACTCTGGAGCAGCAAGCACCTCTTTTTTGGCATTTCCGATTCTGACCTTGAGGCTCGCTTCATCTTCTGTTCCCCTTGAACGCAGCCGCCTCTCCAGTTCTTGAAAGGTAGGCGGTAAAATAAAGATCATTATGGCCTCAGGGAAACTCTTTTTCACCTGTCTGGCACCCTGCACATCAATATCCAGCAAAACATCCAGGCCTTCTGCAAGCTGTTTGAGTACGCCTTCTTTGCTTGTACCATAAAAGTGGCCATGGACTTCGGCCCACTCGAGGAAAGCCCCCTGCTTTATCATAGACAAAAAGACTTCTTTGGTTACAAAGTGATAATCTACGCCATCAACTTCACCAGGCCGCGGAGGGCGTGTTGTGTGTGAAACAGAGAAGACAACTCTATCCATTTGTTTCAACAACATACGGCACAGTGTCGTCTTCCCCGTCCCTGATGGCGCAGAAATCACATAAAGGTCACCCCTCATATCCATTCAATATTTTAATAACGCGGATCTTTCTCCTCTAGTTTGGACATCAAATCAGCACTGAGGCGTTGAGCTATGGTTTCAGCCTGAATGGCAGAAAGAATAACATGGTTGCTATCCGTCACTATTATTGATCGTGTCCGCCTACCCTGAGTAGCATCTATCAGTCTGCTGTTTGTCTTGGCCTCCTCGCGCAAACGTTTCATTGGTGCAGAAGCAGGATTTACAATGGCAACAATTCTATCTGCAACTATAGAATTCCCAAATCCGATATTCAAAAGTTTGCATCTACAGCTCATTAAACCAATCTCCTTTCCTGGGAATGAATTTAAAACCGAGAAAACAATCCACCACCTCTTCTTGACACCAAATATTAAAAATATCAGAATGTTCTATAGTAAGCCATACCATATACAACCAAGCCCAGGTAAAATTCACCAAAACTTTACCAATTTAAACACATATCATGCTGCTATACCAAGTTTTGAACCTGTTCCCTTATTTTCTCCAGTTCTCCTTTTATCTCTACTACCAATTTTGATATCTCATGGTCAGCACTTTTTGAGCCTATGGTATTAATTTCTCTAAAAAATTCCTGCAACAGGAAATCAAGCCTCCTGCCAATTGCCCCGCCTTGCTTTAAATATCTTCTGAATTGCTTAAGATGACTCTTAGCCCTTACAATTTCCTCTGTGATATCCAAACGGTCTGCCAAGATTGCGGCCTCAGTAAGAATTTTATTCTCATCCATGGGCATATCTTTAAGCAGCTGCTGTATTCTTTCTTTTAATGCAATCTGGGCCTCACGGGTATGTTCTGCCGCCCTCTCTTCGATCTGTTCCAACATCTTTTCGATAAAAGAAAGCCTTTTGTTAATATCTTTTGTTAAGTTGGCCCCTTCTTCTGAAGACATAGCCACTGCTTTTTCAAGCAATTCGCTCAAGGCTGGTTCCAAACGCTGCCATACCACGCGGGTGTTTGTTTCATTTTCAACTGGTTTTATTGCTTCGCGATATACAGCAAGAAATTGCCCAAGATCTAATTCACCGTTCAGGCCCAGGCATTGTTTAAGTTCATTTGCTGCATCCCAAAATGCCTTGGCATTTGCCTTATCTGCCTTATATGCAGTGGTTTCCAAGTCCGAGGCCTCAAATTGAATAAAAAGCTCCACCCGACCGCGTTCAAGACGCTCTTTCACCAATCTTCTGAGTCTGTCCTCAAGCTCGCCCATCCACTTGGGCATACGGACAAAAACATCAC
>JAMOVF010000145.1 GCA_027061625.1 Deltaproteobacteria bacterium | reverse complement strand
TGTAAAACCTCAGCAGCAAAAAGCCAAAGCAGGGTCCAGCAGCACACAGCAACTTGAAGCAGCAGCAAAAAATAGCCAGCCAGATAATAGCAAGGCAGCTATTCAATCTCCTGCGACCAAACCAGCAGTTAAAGAGAAAGAGGTTGTTTCACAACCTGCTGTTATTTCCCCACCACCTATCCAACCCGGCAGGGAACCAAAGGATATAGTAATTGAGAGTGATCTGATAAAGGCGGTGATTACAGAGAGAGGAGGTCTTCTTAAACACTGTTACCTTAAAAAGTATAGGGTTTCCATAGAGAAAGATTCTCCGCTTCAAGATCTGGTCAATGTTCCACCCAACATGCTGCCGCTTGCCATTAAAGTTGCTGGTTCACCAATTGATGTAAATAGTCTGCTTTTTGTGGCAGATCAAGAAAAGATTAGTCTGACTCCATCGGAGCCCACAGCTTCTTTAACTCTAAAGGCAAGGCTGCAGGATGGCACAATCGTGGCCAAAAAATTTACATTCACCAACAACAGTTACTGGGTCCAGGCAGAGATAACCAGCAGCAAGGATCAATTGGTGCCTAATGGAATGATCTTGCACAACATGCCTTACACAGAGTCTTCCCGTTATGTTTTTTCAGGCCCATCCTATTATGCCAATAATAAGCTGCAGGAAATTAAACTCAAAAATGCGGGTGAAAAACACACCTATACAGGTTCCCTGGACTGGGTTGCCTATGGCGATAACTATTTCATGATGGCCATGATTCCAACAGTTGAAAACTCTTTATGGGATCTCCTTATAGAAAAAAAGAATGATAAAGGTCTAACCTCTATTGACCTTTCTTCCAAAGAAGACCGCAATACATTTGAAATGGGACTCTATTTAGGCCCCAAGGAGATTGATCAGCTGAATGCTATGGGCCATAATCTTTCAAAAGCCATAAATTTTGGATGGTTTGACCCAGTAGCAAAACCCTTACTTTATTTATTGAAATTTATTTACCGCTACACTGGTAATTATGGTGTTGCTATCATTATAGTAACTATTCTTATAAAGATTGTCTTCTGGCCGTTGGCTCAAAAGAGCGCTAAGTCCATGAAGACCATGCAGAAAATCCAGCCTAAGCTGAAAAAGCTTAAGGAAAAATATGGTGATGACAAAGAGCGTATGAATAGGGAGCTGATGCAGCTTTACAAGACCTATAAGGTCAACCCTATGAGCGGATGCCTTCCTATGCTGGTGCAAATTCCGGTATTTTTTGCATTGTATAAGGTTCTTTTGCAGGCCATTGAGTTGAGACATGCGCCCTTTGCCTTATGGATTAATGACCTGTCAGCTCCCGACAGGTTGATGATTCCTGGCGTTGAGATTCCCTATTTAGGAGGGATTCCAGTATTGACCATCCTTATGGGAGCATCAATGTATCTTCAGCAGAAGATGAGTCCAACTTCTATGGACCCGTCACAGGCAAAAATGATGCAGTTTCTGCCTATAGTTTTCACTTTCCTGTTTATTAATTTTCCGTCAGGTTTGGTGCTTTATTGGCTGGTGAATAATTTGCTATCCATTGCTCAGCAATATTATGTGAATAAGTTTTCTGATTGAGATAGAATCTTTGTCAAAATTTTGAGGAACAGTGATCATGGAAAAACAGTTTGTTGAATTTGAGGAAAAAACCGTAGAAAAAGCCATAGAGCTCGCATGTAAACACTATAATTGCACAGAGTCTGAACTGGAATATGAAATAGTAACTAAAGGCTCTACAGGCCTTTTTGGGTTAGGGGGCCGCAAGGCCAAAATCAGGGCCAAATGCCTTAAAGAAATAGATGCAGTTGAGGAAAAGGCGTTGCCGGAAGAGGCTGTGGAGCCACAAAAGCCTAAGATCGAAGAGCAACCCACCTTGTTTGAAGAAACAGAAGATAATGCCCAATCAGTTTCTGTAGAAAAAGATCAAGATATATATGAAGAAGACAGGGAAGAGACCCTGCGGATAGCTAAAGAGATAGCAGATAATCTTTTGGAAAAGGCAGGCTTCGAAGGAGAAGTAGTGATCCAGACCAATGAAGATGGGCCTTTTCTAGAGATAATAGGCCCTGATCTCTCTTTAATTATTGGAAAAGAGGGAGATACGTTGAATGCCCTCGAATATATAGTAAACCGCATTTTGTCAAAAAAGATGCCTGAATGCCGCAGGGTAGCAATAGATGCAGGTGGGTATAGGGAAAAGAGAAGCCGTAACCTTCGTCTTTTGGCTCAGCGTATTGCAAACAAGGCAAAAAGATTGGGCAAGGACCTTGCCCTTAATCCCATGGGCGCCAGAGACAGGCGCACTGTCCACATAGCGCTCAAAAATTTCCCAGGGATCAAAACCAGAAGTATAGGAGAGGGGCTGCGCAGAAAGGTGCTCATAGTTCCATTGCGCAAAAACAGAAGGGGTCCTAGAAGGAGGAAAAACAACTACAGAAGCAGAAGTGGCAATAGATCTTCGCAGGGATAGCGATACAATAGCAGCAATTGCAACTCCTTACGGCCCTGGAGGTGTGGGCATTGTAAAGGTGAGCGGCCCTAAGTCCCGCTATATTTTTGATACTATTTTCAAGCCTGCAAGAAAAATAGACCAGCCAAAATCTCATCATCTCTATTATGGATGGATCAAGGATCCGGGCAGCGGGCAGCTGGTGGATGAAGTGCTCTGCACTTTGATGCTTTCACCACGCAGTTATACCAGGGAAGATGTGCTGGAAATCCATTGCCACAGCGGGCCAGCCCTGTTGAATAAAATCTTGCAGCTTGTCCTGACCTATGGCGCCCGCCCTGCAATGCCTGGTGAGTTTACAAAGCGTGCCTTTTTAAATGGACGTATCGATCTGGCCCAGGCAGAGGCCGTGATTGCATTGACGACAACAAAAGGCGATGCAGCCGCCATTGCTGCAGCAGGCCAATTGAGCGGCGCCCTTAGTCAAAAAATTCATTCTGTAAAAGAAAAGCTCTTAGAGGCCCTGGCTGCTGTGGAAGTGGCTATCGATTACCCTGAAGAGGAAGAGGAAATAATCTCTGAATCGCATATCCTGGAAAAAATAAAAATAGATGCCCTGCCGCTTTTGGAAGAGGTGATAAATGCCTATGACAGGAGCCAAATTTGGCGTGAAGGGGCTACGGTGCTCATTGTGGGCAGGCCCAATGTTGGAAAATCAAGCCTGTTAAACGCCTTGGTCTGCCGGGAACGGGCCATTGTAAGTTCTATACCGGGAACTACCAGGGATGTGATTGAGGCAGAGGTATCCATTGAGGGGATAGCTGTAAAGTTGATAGATACAGCTGGAATAAGGCTGAGCCCAGACCCTGTTGAGGCGCTAGGTATTGCAAAGGTGGGAGAGTTGGCAGAAAAGGCCTCGTTGGCCTTGTGGGTGCTGGATGCCGCAGAGTTGTCCCCAGAAGATGAGGCCGTGCTTGATGAAATTGCGCCGCTTGCCAAGGAAGAAACTCTGCTAATCGTTATAAATAAGATTGATCTCATAGAGTCTTCAGAAATTGATCATTTAGTCAATATGGTGAAAGCTAAAGCAGCCAGCAAACTAGGGTTAAACAACCTGGAATGTATTTTGGTTTCGGCAAAAACAGGCCAAGGGCTTACGGAGTTGACAAAGGCCTTGGCCAAGAGGCTTTTATCTTCAGATCAAGGTGAGCCGCCTGAGATAATGCCTTCCCTTAGGCAGAAGATAAGTGCTCAAGATGCCCAAACTGCATTAAAAAAGGCCGTTCAAAATCTGGAAACTGCAATGAGCCCCGAGATCATAGCCATTGATCTCAGAGACGCTATCAGCAGCTTGGATGAGATAACTGGTGCCAGCGCCTCTGAAGATCTGCTGGATCAAATTTTCAGCAATTTCTGTCTAGGAAAATAAACGGTGCTTATTTGGAAGCGTTTTTCTGACTAGGCCTTCCGGCTATAGCGCTTCTTGCCACCTTTACCCTGACATTATCTGCGATCTCCAAGGTGACCACATCGTCTGTAAGGCCGGTGACCTTGCCGATAAGGCCGCCAGTAGTGACCACTTCATCTCCCCGTTTAAGCGATTCCAAAAAAGCCCTGTGTTCTTTTGCCCTTTTTTGCTGTGGACGTATCAGCAAGAAATAAAAAATCAAGAAAATTACAATCAGAGGCAGAAATGAGATGAGCGGATTGCCAGGTGCTCCACCTCCCTGTCCCTGCGGTGGTGGTCCCATTGCATAAACGGTTTGTACTAGTTCGAACATGTTTTTTCCCTTTTTCTGTAGAATTCCCGTTTAAACTCCTTGAATCTGTCTTCCTCAATGGCCTTACGCATTTCCTGCATCAGGCCCAAAAAGAAGCTCAAATTGTGTATCGTATTGAGCCTGTATGCCAAAAGCTCCCTGGCCATAAAAAGGTGACGTAAGTAGGCCCTGCTGTAATTTCTGCAAGTGTAACACGTGCACAGCGGATCCAAAGGCTTCTCATCTGAAGCAAAACGGGAATTCTTTATAACAATCCTGCCAAATGAAGTAAAGAGCATTCCATTTCTGGCGTTCCTGGTTGGAAGTACGCAGTCAAACATATCCACCCCGCGGTCCACTGCTTCTACCATGTCCTCCGGGGTGCCCACTCCCATCAGGTAAACCGGTTTTTCATCAGGCAGAAGGGGCCTTACCAATTCAATGATCTCCAGCATGAGTTTCTGTGGTTCTCCAACGCTCAGGCCTCCGATGGCATAGCCATCAAAGCCCATATTCACCAGGTCCTTGGCGCTCTTTTCACGCCAGGCTGGAAACATGCCGCCCTGGATTATGCCGAAGAGCAGCAATTCCTCCCGCGTGCGTCGTTCAAGGCATCTCTTTGCCCAACGGCTGGTGAGTTCGGTATGATATTTTACTTCTTCCTCGGTAGCAGGGTAGGGAATACAGGAATCCAGGCACATCATTATATCAGAGCCTAGAGTCTGCTGAATATCTATTACATTTTCAGGGGTAAGCTTTTTGAGCGCACCATCTATATGAGAGCGGAAGGTTGCCCCCTCTTCGTCGATCTTGCGTGTGGCTGCAAGGCTGTAAATCTGAAAGCCTCCGCTGTCTGTCAAAATTGGCCGATCCCAATGCATGAAGCGGTGAAGGCCTCCAAGCCTTCCAATAAGCTCATGCCCTGGCCGCAGAAAGAGATGGTAGGTATTGCCTAAAATAATTTGGGCACCGCACTCTAATAACTCCTCAGGAGTCACAGATTTAACACTTGCCTGGGTTCCTACCGGCATAAAAACAGGGGTCTCAATGGGACCATGATGTGTATGCAGCACCCCCCTGCGGGAAAGGCCCTGGCTGCTCCTGTTTCGTTCCTGAAATCTCATACCCTTGCCTGATTTTTGAATGATTCCAGCAGCATTCCGTGTATCCCTTCAAATGGGCCATTTGACAATACAGAAATTACATCTCCTGGTTTGCTGGCTGATTTTAAAAATTGAACTATATCAGGCCCAGAAGGAAATAAGAGGGCCTCTTTGCCAAGTGTTTGCAAGTCTTCAACCAATTTTTGGGAAGAAAAGCGGTCCCCTTCTGGGGCCTTTTCAGGATCGGGAACTTCCCTTACCAAGACCAGATCTGCTGCTTCAAAGGAGGAAGGATAGCGGTTTTGAAAGATGGCTCTTCTGCTTGTATTTGTACGCGGTTCAAATATGGCCACAAGCCTCCTGTCAGGATATCTGGCCTTGAGCGCCTTTAATGTTTCTGAAACTGCACTGGGATGGTGGGCAAAGTCATCAATTATCACCCTGCCGTTAACTTCACCCAGCACTTCTTGGCGCCTTTTAACGCCAGCACATTGCGACAATCCCTTTAAAGCTTTAGTGACAGGAAGGCCCAGCTCACTGCAAAGGGCCACCACTGCACAACAATTAAGGGCGTTGTGCATACCTGGCATTGCAAGGCTGCCTTTTATCCTTTCTCCTCCCTTTGGTGCAATCTCAAAGTCAATATGATCGCCAGAATCCTTCCAGCCGATCAGCTGGTAATCGCTTTTTTCTGTTGTTCCATAGGTTATCACTTTA
>JAMOVF010000144.1 GCA_027061625.1 Deltaproteobacteria bacterium | reverse complement strand
CCTTGGAGAAGGCAGGCATAAAGGGTTATGCCCTTCAGGAAGTTGCAGATCAAAATATCTTGATGGTGCGCATAAAGAGTTCTACTGAAACCGTAGGCGCTGCTGAGGCTGCAGTAACTGCTGCTCTTGAAAAGGGTTTGCCTGATGTGAAATTCACGATTGAAAGCAAGGCTGCCATTGGTTCACAGGTGAGTTCAGAGCTCAGGCGCAAGGCGATTATTGCCATTGCAATCTCTTTGGCCGGTTTTATTGGTTACCTTGCCTTCAGGTTCAATATCAGCTTTGGTGTTGCTGCGGCAGCTGCGACATTTCATGATGTGCTGGCTGTGCTTGGCATTGTATATCTTTTGAACCGCGAAATAAATCTACTTATAGTAACCGCCCTTTTGACCCTGGCAGGCTATTCCCTTACAGATACAGTGGTGGTGTTTGATAGAATCCGGGAAAACTTGAAAAAGGAGCGTAAGAAATCCTTTGCTGAAATCATCAATCAGAGCATCAATGAAATGCTCAGCCGTACCATTATTACCTCTATTACCACTCTTGTTGTGGTATTGAGCCTCTTTTTCTTTGGAGGAATCGTTATCCGTGACTTTGCCTTGACCTTGATCCTGGGGATTTTGATTGGAACCTATTCCTCAGTATTTGTGGCAAGCCCGATTGTCTATATATGGCATAAGGGAAAGGCTCCAAGATAATATCAAGATCTCTTTTTGAACTTGATTAAATGGATAAGCTGGTTATTGAAGGCGGAAGGCCTCTTAAGGGCAGCATCAAAGTAAGCGGCGCCAAGAATGCTGCCCTTCCCATGCTCGCAGCCACTCTGCTTACAGAAGGGCGTTTTACCTTTGTTAATCTGCCGCGTCTTCGGGATGTACACACCTTTTTGCGCCTTTTGGAAGAATTAGGGGCGGAAATAGATTTTGAAAGCTACGGAAAAGCCGATGCCCCTGTTTCCATAGATACCAGCTCATTGGCCTCCTACGAAGCCTCTTATGACCTGGTGCGTACAATGCGGGCTTCCATTCTTGTGCTTGGGCCTCTTTTGAGCCGCAGCTGTCAGGCGCGGGTCTCTCTGCCTGGAGGGTGCGCCATAGGGGAAAGACCTGTGGACATGCATCTCAAAGGGCTTGAACGTATGGGTACCAAGCTCAACTTGAAGGAGGGCTATGTTGAGGCAAAATGCAAAAGGCTAAAAGGTGCAAAGATCTATTTTGATATTCCCACTGTAACCGGCACTGAAAATATCATGATGGCTGCTGCCACTGCCAAGGGCACCACAATTTTAAAAAATGCCGCCAGAGAACCGGAAGTAGCAGCGCTGGGCAATATGCTTAATGCCATGGGAGCCAGGATAAGCGGCTTAGGCACGGCCACAATCGTGATAGAAGGCGTTAAGAAGTTGAGGCCTGTTGAATATAGTGTAATCCCAGACAGGATAGAAGCAGGAACCTTTGTGATGGCCGTTGGGGCGGCAGGAGGTTCACTTAAAATTGAACAGGCAGATCCTTCGCATCTTGAGGCAGTGCTCTCAAAACTCAAACAGGCAGGCCTTAAAATCAAGACAGGCAAGGACTGGATTTATGTGGAGTGCAAAAGACGTCTCAAAAGCGTTGATGTAAAGACTATGCCTTATCCAGGATTTCCTACAGATCTCCAGGCACAGATTATGGCCCTGATGGCTACAGCTTCAGGCTTGAGCGTGATAACAGAAACCATTTTTGAAAACAGATTCATGCATGTGGCAGAGCTCAAACGCATGGGAGCTGATATCAAGACCGAAGGCCGTTCGGCTGTGGTGCGCGGCATAAAGAGTCTGCATGGGGCGCCGGTGATGGCAACCGACTTGAGGGCTTCAGCCAGCTTGGTGCTGGCTGGCCTTGGCGCTGAGGGCAGGACTGAAATACACCGTATTTATCACCTGGACCGTGGTTATCAGGCCATTGAAAAAAAGCTTGCCAGTGTGGGAGCAGATATAAGACGAGAAAAGGCAGATATGCCTTATTAAAAATGTCTTTGAAAGTTTGCATTGAGCCATACGTTAATCCACGCTATATAACAGGCTATGTCTTCTGCAAAACTGCTTGATAAGCACGGGCGCACCCTTACCTATCTGCGTATTTCACTAACAGACAGATGCAACTTGAGATGCACTTACTGCACTCCGCAGCACAACTTCACATATCTGCATCCCAGGGAAATTCTCACCTATGAAGAGCTCTTGCGTACATGCCGCCTGCTGGCAGATATGGGGCTCAAAAAGGTGAGATGCACAGGAGGGGAACCTTTGGTTCGGCAGGGCATAGTCCCTTTCCTTGAACAGCTTGGTGAAATCCAAGGCATTGAAGAAGTATGCCTTACCACAAATGGCGTCTTGCTGGAGGATTATGCCCAAGGGTTATGGGATGCAGGTGTCCGTCATATCAATGTCAGCCTGGATACCTTGAGGTCTGAACGTTTCAAATCCATTACAGGAAGGGACTGTTTTCATAAGGTATGGGCTGGCATTATGGCCCTTTTGGACTTAGGTTTTGATAAAGTCAAGATAAACAGTGTTGTTGCCAGAGGCATGAATGAGGATGAAATAGCTGATATCGCCAGCTTGGCAAAACAATATCCCATTGAGGTCAGGTTTATAGAGTTTATGCCAGTAGGGCACAACAGATGGGGCCAGCAACTAGTCATGGAGGTAGCAGAGATGCAGGCTATAGTGGAAAATGCCTTGGGTGCGCTTAATCCCGTTCCATCAGAGAAAAATGCCGGGCCTGCAAAATTGTTTGATTTTAAAGGGGCTAGAGGGAAAGTGGGCTTCATAAGCCCATTGAGCCAACATTTTTGTAATAGTTGTAATCGTATCCGTTTGACATCAGACGGCCGTCTCAGGTTGTGCCTCTTTTCCGACTTAGAGTATGATTTAAAAGGTGTAATTCGAAGTGGTGCAACAGACCAGGCCTTGAGCCATTTTTTTATGCAAGCAATCCAGAAAAAACCGGAAAATTACAACAAAGGGACAGAGGCAGGATCTCCTTCCTGCACCAGGGCTATGGGTACTATTGGAGGATAAGAAAGATGACTATTATTGAAGATCTGCTTTATACAGAAGATCATTTGTGGGTAAGAAAAGAAGATGATGCAGACCAAGTGACGATCGGCCTTAGTGATTATGGGCAGGAAAGGCTTGGGGAGATAATTTCTGTGGATATCCTCTCTGAAGGAGAGGAGGTTTCAAGAGACGATGAACTTGCCACCATCGGCACACCATCCGATGAAGTTGTAGTCTATTCTCCTGTTACAGGTAAAATAATAGAAATAAACAACGCAGTGGTAGAATCTCCATCTATAGTTAATGAAGATCCTTATGAAGATGGCTGGCTCGTGAAAATAGAGCTTGTTGCGCCTAAAGAGCTGGATGATTTGATGGATGCTGATGAATATGAAGAGTATGTGGAGCAGGCCCGGATACATGATGAAGAAGAGGCCTTGTTGAATGAAGAGCTGAACGAAGAAGAGGAAATGGAGGAGTAGCTGTGAAAAAGGCCTTTGTCTTTCCTGGCCAGGGTTCCCAGTATGTAGGCATGGGGCGGGAATTGGCTGAAAAATTTTCTTCTGTTGAGGATCTTTTTAAAGAGGCGGAAGATATTACAGGCATAGAGGTGCGCCGGTTGTGCTTTGAAGGACCCATGGAAGAACTGACCAAGACATCTAATTTGCAGGTGTGTTTGAGTGTGGTTGACATGGGCAGTGCCCTTGCCCTTAAGGAGTCTGGCCTGTCGCCTGACTGTACTGCTGGTCACAGTCTGGGTGAATATCCAGCCTTGTGGGCAGCAGGTGTACTTGCTACAAAATCTGCTTTAGAGCTGGTGAAAGAACGTGGAAGGCTTATGGAGAGTGCAGGCTCTTCAAGACCAGGGGCTATGGCAGCCATTCTTGGCATGAAAAGGGAAGAACTTGAGGAACTCATAACTCCTTTGGCCCGGAAAGGCGTCTTGGCCTTGGCAAATCACAATTCACCTGAGCAGATAGTGGCTACAGGAGAAAAAGAGCTTATTAAGGAATTGTGTAGATTGGTCAAAGATGCTGGGAAAAAGGCCATTCCTTTAAAGGTAGCTGGGGCTTATCATAGTCCTCTTATGGAAGAACCTGCCCTTGAATTTGCAGAAAAATTGAAATCTATAGAGTTTAAACGGCCGCATATTCCCTTATACAGCAATGTTTCCGGAATGGCTGAAACAGATCCTGAACAAATAAGAAGCCTTATGGTGCGCCAGATGACTGAGCCTGTGCGTTGGGTAGACATTGTTAATAATATGGCATCAGATGGGGTTAATGCCTTTATAGAAACTGGTCCCAAAAAGGTGTTGTCCAATTTGATAAAGAAGTGCTTGGGAAGAGCCGAAGAAGATGGAAGAGTTATTTGCCAAGTTCAGGACGTTGAATCTTTGGAAAATTGCTTGGAGATAATAAAGGATGTTTAACTGTCGGAATAATAGCGAAATCGATAACAAGTTAAAGTGCAAGGCGTGCGGCGACACCTTAAACATTTTCCGCACGTGAAGAAGGGTTATCCTGCGGTGTGCAGGCTGCGGTAAAAGTTTTTCAATTAAAGATTATTGGAGCGAGTTGCCGCCTTCAATAGAGAAGCTGCTAGGCTCTGTTAGATGTGACAGATTTTAATGCAACGGTTTTCTTTTAACCTGCTCTTTTTTATTTCCCACCCTGATACTGCCTGATCATCTCTAAAAAAGGATTATTTGCAGGAACTGACGGAGCCGTCTGCCCATTGTTACGGGAAGCCGGGGGTTTTCTAATCTTGGGGCCGCCTATGGCTGGAGGAAGCGGCGGCGGAGCTGCCTTGTTTGTGGCTTTGGCAGGCCTTTTTCTGCCTGTCAGCGGTATCCTCTTATTCGGGGGCCTGAATGGAGCGCTTTTTGATTTTGAGCGTACATTCCTGCCTCCCCTTTGGGGTGAAGGACGGGTTGACGTTACTGCAGCTGGAGTTGGGATTTGAGGAGGCTTTAATTGTGGAGTCTGCAAGGCCACAGGTGCCTTGGCTTTTCTTTCCTTTTTTTCAGAGTCAAACAGGCCTAGTACGGCCTTTTTGCCATCTGCCTGCAAAACTATACCTTTTTTTGTTATTTCCTTGACTTCCCAGCCATCTACCATATCTCCTACTACTACAGACCGCATTTCATTAGCAGTTTTTCCACGCTTATGCTTCGCCCTGGGGTTCCCATTTGAGACCTTTTTGATGAAGGCCTTGCTCCGTCCTCCCATAATTATAGTTCCATATACCTGGTACTGGCCTTCAATATCATTTTCTGGGGTGGCCGCAACATCTGTTTCCGACTCATCCTTCTGCCCCCTGTTGGGATCAAATGGGTCCTTTGCCACTATAGATGCGTAAGGGCCAAGGTGTATCTGCCTGGCCCAGACAGGGCTGCTGCATAAAATCAACAGACAAAGGATGAAACAAGGTAAAAAGGTGTTTTGGAGGTTAATCCTCATAGATCTCCACTCCTTCGGTCCACCACTCGTCCTCATGGCTCCTTTGTTCTTCTATTTTATCATTTTTTTCAGCCTCGGGTTGCGGCTTCCCTATGTTTTGTTCAGCCTCTATCTCATCCAAAGACTTAGTGGTGCCCAAGGCCTTCTGTCTTATAATCTCTTTACGTCTTGCAAATTCCTTGCGGAGTTTGAGCTGTTCTTTGAGCCCTTTAACTTTTTCAGCAAATTCGCGGGTAAGGAAATCTGCTTCAGCCCTGGTCTGTATAACATGGGGTGTTATGACAAAGAGCAATTCCGTCTTTTCGTTGGTTGCCCCTGTTGTACTGAACAGGTTTCCTAATCCAGGAATATCTTTAAGGAGCGGTATACCGGTTTTGGTCTTGTCGCGCTGGTTTTTTATCAGGCCGCCCAGCACAATAGTTTGGCCATCTTTTGCCACCAAAGAGGTGGTGGCCCTCCTGGTGCTGAAGATTGGTGAACTTATTCCCTTCACAGTATGATTGCTCCGTTGGC
Source organism: Deltaproteobacteria bacterium (assembly GCA_027061625.1). Lineage (GTDB taxonomy): Bacteria > Desulfobacterota > Dissulfuribacteria > Dissulfuribacterales > JALVPX01 > JALVPX01. The sequence continues at coordinate 59 of JAMOVF010000144.1, read as the reverse complement.
TGACTTCTTGGGTGACATCAAGCCTTACCAGGCCGCTGTCATTTATCCGTGGTTTTACC
>JAMOVF010000143.1 GCA_027061625.1 Deltaproteobacteria bacterium | reverse complement strand
CAATACATTGCTAATGCCAATGCCAACAAACACATTGCCGTCCTGGCCTCAGGTGACCCCCTCTTTTTTGGCATTGGTTCAAAGCTTTTGAGACATTTACCGGAACAAAGACTAAAATTCTTTCCTGCCCTTACCTCCATTCAAGAGCTTTGCGCCAAGGCAAAAATTGTGTGGGATAATTTTTCTCTTATTTCACTGCACGGACGTAAAAGAGACCTTGAAGTGATTCTTCAAAAGGAAATCAGGCCTGACGGCAATATAAAGGCTGCCTTTTTAACTGGACCAGGAAACGGACCATCGGAAATAGCCCACGCCTGCATTAAAGTCGGCATAAATAAAGGCATTATGACCATTGGTGAAAACTTGGGCATGGATTCAGAAAATATCTTCTCCATCTCTCTATCTGAGGCAGCTAAAAAACAAAATTTTGCACCTCTAAACTGTGTGATACTGCAAGCCCAGGCACCATCCAACCCAGATGGAATATTTGGAAGAAGAGAAGATGCCTATGCGCATCAAGGAGGCCTTATCACCAAACGTGAGGTAAGAGTTGCTGTACTGGCAGCGCTGGAGCTCCCTCCAGAAGGTGTCTTATGGGATATTGGAGCAGGCAGCGGTTCCGTATCTGTGGAGGCCTCTGGACTAAGGCCTGGTCTCAAAGTCTATGCTGTGGAAAAAGAGGAAAACCGAATCAAGGATATTGAAAAAAATAGGCTTGCCTACTGCGCTTTGGGCGTGCAACCAATTAAAGGCGCTGCCCCTCAAGTCTTTACGGATCTGCCAGACCCTGACCGCATATTTATAGGTGGAGGGGGCAAAAATTTAGGTTTTATAATAGATATGTGCCTTGAAAGGGTGAGAGGCAAAGGCCCAATAGTTGCTACAGCTATATGTATTGAGAGCTTGAACAGCATGCTTAAACACTTTAGGCAGGCATTGTTAAAGGTAGAGGTGTGCCAAATATCAATCTCAAGAATGATGCCCCTGGGAACCGGCCATATATTTAAGCCGGAAAATCCCGTGTACCTGATCAAGGCAGTAAAAAATTAATGAGCCGTCTCTAAAAACCAGGAATCTTATTTAAGAAAATTTTATATAAATAACAGCCATGAATAGAGCGCCTGCTTCCCTGATTACATATAACTTGCTCCAGCTGATTGCACTGCCAGCAGCCCCACTTTTTCTCTTATATCTTGCAAGCAGAAAAAAATACCGCAGCCAAATACTTCAACGCATGGGGCTTGGAATAAGTAATTCAAACCTAAAGGGCAAAAGGCCGACATTCTGGATTCATGCCCTTTCAGTAGGCGAACTAAATGCTGCAACACCCTTAATTGAGGCAATTTTAACCAAATGGCCTGATGCTGGCCTTGTCTGCTCTTCTACCACTGCCACCGGCACAGAAGCCCTGCAGAAACGTTTTGAAAAAAAAGCAGACATCCTGCTTCGCCCACCTTTTGATTTCTGGATCACAGTCAAAAAAAGCGTTGATGCCATCAAGCCAGATATATTCATCCTTACAGAAACTGATGTGTGGCCCAACTGGC
>JAMOVF010000142.1 GCA_027061625.1 Deltaproteobacteria bacterium | reverse complement strand
GCCACTACCCGCGCAGGCCTTCTTTCGCCGCCCTTCAGGGACCGTTTTGGTGTGGTCTTGAGAGTGGATTTTTATGCAGATGAAGAACTTCAGGAAATTGTGGTCCGCTCTGCAAAGATCTTGGGTGTCAGCATAGAGCCTGAGGGAGCATTTGAGATAGCAAAACGTTCCAGGGGCACGCCGCGCATTGCTAACCGCCTGCTTCGCAGAGTAAGGGATTATGCAGAGGTCAAGGCTGGAGGAAGTATAACCAAAGAGGTGGCAGACAAGGCACTCAAGATGCTAGAGGTGGATGATCTTGGGCTGGATAGAATGGACCGCGAAATCCTGGCTGTAATAATCGATAGATTTGGAGGCGGGCCGGTAGGCTTGGAGACGTTGGCAACCTCAGTGGGAGAGGAAAAGACCACCTTGGAAGATGTTTATGAACCTTTTTTGATCCAGCGCGGCTATATTCACCGCACTCCCAGGGGACGGGTTGCCACAGATCTTGCCTATCAGCACATGAACCGTAAGCGCTGAAAAGGGAGTTAAGCCGATGCAAGTTCTAAAATATGACGATTTGCGTCTTACAATAAGTCCTGAATCCTTGGGATTTGAAAAATTGTCCCAGATAGAGGCAAAAGAAAAGGAGATAGTTGCACAGGAACGGGCAGTTCAGGCCCTCACCTTTGGCCTCAAGATGCAGCATTCAGATTTCAATGTCTATGTAGCAGGCCCTGCTGAAACCGGCATTTTGGAAATATCAGAAAGCTTTGTCCAGGAAATCGCCAAAGAAAAGCCGGGCGAGCTTTTGGATTGGTGCTATGTCTTTAACTTCAAAGATCCAGATGCCCCAATAGCCATAGGTCTTCCAAAGGGTATGGGCAGAGAGCTGCAGAAGGATATGTCTGACCTTGTAGATGATCTCAAACATCAAATTCCTCTGACCTTTGAGGGGGAAACATATATTGCCCAAAAGGAAGAGGTTATCAGGGAGTTTAATAAGAAGCGTCAAGCTATATTTGATGAACTGGATAAAAAGGTAAAGGCAAAGAATTTCATCCTGCAAGCAGATCAAACTGGAATGCTGATTTTACCAGCAAAAGAAGATGGCTCCCCTCTTACGCCAGAGGATGTATCAAAGCTTTCTGAAGAAGAGCAGCAGAAGCTCAAACAGACCAGTGAAGAGCTTCAAAAGGAAATGGCTGCTGCCATGCGTCAGATTCATAAGCTGGAACGGGATGTTCGCCAAAAGCTAAGGGAATTGGATAGGGAGCTTGTACGCAATACAGTGGATGCCCTAATGGAATCTATATTTCAAAAGTATTCTGAACTGCCAGAGGTAATAGAGTATTTAAAGGCAGTTCGTGAAGATATTACTCTTCATATGGACGATTTCAGGGCAAAGCCGCAAACACCTCCTGCCATGCCTTTCCCTTTTCCTGGTGCAACTCCAAGTTTTACCCAATATGAGGTAAATGTAATTGTGGATAATTCTGAGGTGGAAGGAGTGCCTGTAATCAAGGAGTGGAATCCCACTTATCCAAACCTTTTTGGCACTATGGAGCGAAAGGCCCAGTTTGGCGCACTATTCACAGATTTTACAATGATAAAGGCAGGGGCCTTGCACAAGGCAAATGGAGGCTACCTTATTTTAAAGGTGCTGGATCTGTTGAAATGGCCCTTTTCCTATGAGGCCTTGAAAAGGGCTCTGCGAAACAAAAAAATTGAAATAGAGGACCCTTCTGAACAACTGGGCCTCTTTGTGACCAAGGCATTGAAGCCTAAGCCTATTCCTCTGGATGTTAAGATTGTATTAACAGGTGACCCTTTCCTCTACCAGCTGTTGTATAATTATGATGAAGACTTCAGGGAATTGTTCAAGGTAAAGGCCCATCTGGATACATTAGTTGATAGAAACGAACAACATCTCCAGCAATTTCTGCGTGCCACACGGTTATTTATTGAAAAAGAAGGCATTCGCGATATGGATTCCAGCGGTGTCGCCAGATTGATTGAGTATAGTGCCGAGGTGGCAGGAGCCAAAGAGAAACTCTCTTTAAAGATAGATGAGGTCACGGATCTGATCAGAGAAGCGGACTTTTGGGCGCTTTCTTCTGGAAGCGACCTTATTTCATCCTCCCATATACAAAAGGCAATCGATCAGCGTAAATACAGAAACAGCCTTTATGAAGATCATCTCAAAGAGATGCTGAAAAAAGAGATAATCAAGGTGGCTACATCTGGCTCTGTGGTAGGGCAGGTGAATGGCCTGGCTGTTTATGACCTCGGCGATTATATGTTTGGGAAACCCAGCAGGATTACGGCCAACATATCCTTAGGTAAAGAAGGCGTTATCAATATCGAAAGGGAAGCAGAACTCAGCGGCAAGATCCATACAAAGGGGGTAATGATCTTGGCAGGCTATTTGAGAGCCAATTTTGCAGCAGATCGTCCTCTCACCTTAACTGCTTCCTTGGCGTTTGAACAGAGCTATGGCCTTATAGATGGGGATTCTGCCTCTGGTGCAGAATTGGTAGCATTATTGAGCGCCATAGCCAATGTGCCTCTGGATCAATCAAAGGCTATGACAGGAGCAGTCAGCCAGAAAGGCGAAATATTGCCAGTGGGAGGTGTTACCCAAAAGATTGAAGGCTTTTATGACCTATGTGCAGAAAGGGGTCTTACCGGCAATCAAGGAGTGATAATTCCTGAATCAAATATAAGGGATCTTATGTTGAAGCAGGATGTGGTCGATAGTGTTAAACAGGGCAAGTTTACCATCTGGGCCGTAAAAAAGGTTGAAGAGGCCATTGAAATAATGACGGGTATGCCTGCAGGTGAGCGTGGGCCAGATGGGCTTTACCCAGAAGGAACCTTCTATTACAAAGTGGATCAACGCCTTAAAGAGCTTGCTGAAGAGGCCAGAGAATATGCAAAAGGGGAGGAAGACAAGGCTGGCTCGAAAGCGGCTCAAAAAGCAGGGGATTCTTGTACAGAGGAGAAATAATGGATGAAAACTAAATGCGTTGGAGTTGTCGGGCTTGGCTATGTTGGCCTGCCTTTGGCAGTGGCCTTTGGCAAAAAGATTGACACCATTGGCTTTGATATATCAGAGGGAAAGGTATCTGAATATAAAAGGGGATGTGATCCTACAGGAGAAGTGGATGCTGAAGATTTTGCCCAGGCTGTAAAACTTGATTTTACCCACAATCCATCTGATCTTGCCAAGGCAGATATGCTTATTGTTGCAGTACCAACCCCCATAGATCACAGCAAACATCCTGATCTGCGCCACATGGTTTCTGCCTCGGAAATAGTGGGCCAAAACATGAAGCCTGGTTCTATAGTTGTATATGAATCAACAGTCTATCCTGGCGTTACAGAAGATATATGCGTGCCAGTGCTGGAAAAGGTCTCTGGGATGAAGTGTGGAAAAGACTTCAAGGTAGGTTATTCACCAGAGAGGATCAATCCCGGGGACAAGGAACACACCCTTGCAAAGATTGTAAAAGTGGTGGCAGGTCAGGATGAGGAGGCCTTGGATGAGATTTCCAAGGTGTATGAGCTTGTGGTGGATGCTGGTATCTATAAGGCAGAATCCATCAAGGTAGCTGAGGCCGCTAAAGTTATAGAGAATACCCAGCGCGATTTGAATATAGCCCTTATGAATGAGCTTGCTGTAATATTCAACCGTTTGGGCATTGATACAAAGGCAGTGTTGGAAGCTGCTGGCACTAAATGGAACTTTTTACCCTTCAGGCCAGGATTGGTTGGTGGGCATTGCATTGGAGTTGATCCATACTATTTGACTTATTGTGCCCAGAAGGTGGGCTACCATCCAGAAGTCATTCTTGCTGGGCGGAGAATAAATGACTCCATGGGAGAATACGTTGCCCAGCGCACCGTAAAAGAGCTGATACATGCTGGTGTAAGGGTGCAAGGTGCTAAAGTTGCCGTGCTCGGCCTGACCTTTAAGGAGAACTGCCCTGATATCCGCAACACCAGAGTGGTGGACATCATCAAAGAGTTGAACGAATATGGCATTAAGCCTCTGGTCCATGATCCTATAGCATCCCAGCAAGAGGCCCAACAGGTCTATGGCCTCTCCCTCTTAAAAGAGCTGCCCTCTGATCTTGATGCAGTCATTCTGGCTGTTGCCCATAAGGAATATGAAGACGCCGGTCCTGCAATGATGAAAGATTTGCTTGCATCAAACAGAGGCGTGATTATAGATGTAAAAGGGCTCTTTTCAGAAACTGATTTTGCCAGTCAGCCATACCGTTACTGGAGGCTTTGAAAGTAGTTGCCCCATAAAAAATGGAGAGGGGGTAATAAAATTGAATATAGGAAGCAGTCTTTCTCACGAAGAAAGGGTATTTTTGTTGAAGATTGCCAGGGAGGCCATAAGGGCGGAACTGGAGGGCCGGCCTCTTGAACTTCCGCTGGTATCTGATCCACGGCTATTGGAAAGGCGTGGCGCTTTTGTAACCTTGCACAAAGATGGGCAGTTGAGGGGCTGCATAGGCAACTTTTTTGCTGACAAGCCTCTTTATGAGACTGTTGCAGACATGGCTATTTCTGCAGCCTTTCATGATCCCCGCTTTCCGCCTTTGCATCCATCAGAATTTGATCAGATAGAAATTGAAATCTCTGTTTTGACACCGCTTGAGCAAATTAATGATGTCGAACAGATCCAAGTAGGGGTGCACGGTATCTATATAGTCAAAGGGCCTTATAGAGGCGTTTTGCTGCCGCAGGTGGCCACTGAATATGGCTGGGATCGCTACACCTTTTTGGATCAAACTTGTGTTAAGGCAGGCCTTTATCCAGGCTGCTGGAAGGAGCCGGACACACAAATCTTCATATTCAGTGCAGAGATTTTTGATGAAAGGTCTGAAGGGCTGATCTAAATCTAAAATTCAATAGGCAGCTTCTGCACCTCTGCCCTGGTAAATACAGGCCCATCTTTGCACACATATATTGGACCGCAGTTGCAGTGGCCGCACACCCCAAGGCCGCACTTCATCCTGTTTTCCAGGGATAGGTAAACCTGCTCATCTTTCCATCCTATTTCCTCAAGGGGAGGCATGGTGAACTTTATCATTATTGGCGGGCCGCATATGAGGGCAACGCTGTTTTCCGGCTGTGGAGCAACCTGGCCTGCTATGGTGGGTACAAAGCCAACAAGCCCTTCCCAGCCAGGGGCTTCCCGGTCAACGGTTATGTGAACTTCAAGATCATCTCTTTTCTGCCATTTTTGAAGCTCCTCTTTATATAAGAGCATTCCAGGGGTTCGGGCACCATATATGACAGTGATATTCCCATAATCTTTACGGTTTTCGATTAGATAGATCAATGTTGCCCTCAAGGTGGTAAAGGCAAATCCGCCTGCAATTATCACAATGTTTTTCCCTTTGAGCTCTGTATCTACAGGAAAGCCATTGCCCAGCGGACCTCTCACACCAATGGGGCTTCCCACATCCATGTTGTGAAGGGCAGTGGTCACAACGCCTGCCTTGTTCACAGTGAACAAGAGGCCGTCTCTTTCAGTGGGAGATGAGGCAATGCCAATGGGAATTTCTCCTTTGCCCGCAATGGAGAGCATTGCAAACTGGCCTGGAATATGGCTCCACTTCTGCCATTCCTCTTTGTTTTCAAGCTCAATCTTAAAACTCTTGAGGGTGGCATCCTCTGATTCTATGGAAATGTCGGTTATTCTGGCTGGAAATGGTTTATATGGATTCATTTTGATGCCGCTCCCAGCATTTCCCTTATTACTTCACGGATGTCAATATTTACAGGGCACTCTTTTATGCATCTTCCACAGCCCACACATGAGATGGGGCCGAATTTGTCTGGAAAGTATTTAAGCTTGTGCATGAAACGGTTTCTCACCCGCTGAAATTTTTGCCCCCGTGGGTTGTGTCCAGAAGCGTGGAGCGTAAAGAGTGGAAACATGCATGAATCCCAGTAACGTATGCGGCGGCCTTTGCCATGAATGGTCTCATCCTGAATGTCAAAACAGTAGCAGGTAGGGCACAGGAAGGTGCAGGCCCCGCAATTTATGCACGTTTCAGCCACGTTATGCCAAAATGGGGCTTCATAAAGGAGCATGAGATCTTTTTCTTTAAGATTGTGCGATGCTTCTGGTATTTTTGCTTTTTCGGCCTCCTCATTT
>JAMOVF010000141.1 GCA_027061625.1 Deltaproteobacteria bacterium | reverse complement strand
GTAAGGTGATTTCTCCTGTCATGGCCACCTTTGGGTTGACGTGACGGCCAGTGAATAGCGAAATCAGTGCCATGGTTATGGCTACCCCAGCGGAAGGACCATCCTTTGGTATGGCGCCAGCAGGGACATGGATATGTATATCATTTTCCTCAAAGATTTCGTATGGAATATGCAGTTCATCTGCCTTGGATCGTACATAACTCAAGGCAGCCTGGGCAGATTCCTTCATCACATCGCCAAGCTTTCCTGTAAGGATCAGCCGACCCTTGCCCTTCATCTTTGTGGCCTCAATAAATAGTATTTCTCCACCAGTAGGTGTCCATGCAAGTCCAGTGGCCACTCCGGGTATTTTGGTGCGTTCTGCCACTTCTGGCTCATACTTTGGCGGTCCCAGGAAGTCTTCCAGGTTAGAGGCCTTTACATGTATCTTTTCAGCCTTGTTCATGGCAACTTCCTTTGCAACCGCTCTGCATATGGCCGCTATTTGGCGTTCAAGATTGCGCACGCCAGCTTCTCTGGTATAAGAAGATATAATCTTTATTAAGGCCCTTCGGTCTATGGTCAGGTTGCGTTTGGTGATTCCATGGGCCTCAAGCTGCCTGGGAATCAGATACCTTCTGGCTATTTCCAGCTTTTCTTCCAATATATAGCCAGGCAGTTCAATGACCTCCATTCTGTCAAGGAGGGGGCCGGGGATGTTTTCAAGAACATTTGCTGTGGCAATAAAGATTATGTGAGACAGGTCAAATTCCACCCCAAGGTAATTGTCTGTAAAGGTGGAGTTTTGTTCTGGATCTAGCACTTCAAGCAGTGCAGAAGAAGGGTCTCCCCTGAAATCTGAGCCCAATTTGTCTATTTCATCCAGCATAAAGACCGGATTTTTAACGCCTACTTTTTTAAGGCCCTGAATAATGCGCCCAGGCATTGCCCCCACATAAGTGCGCCTGTGCCCCCTTATTTCTGCTTCATCTCTTACGCCGCCCAAGGCTATACGATGAAATTTTCTGCCCAAGGCCCTGGCAATAGATTTTCCCAGGGAGGTCTTACCTGTGCCCGGAGGGCCAGCAAAACAGAGGATAGGGCCTTTAACATCGGGTTTAAGTTTTCTCACAGCCAGATACTCAATGATCCTCTTTTTGACCTTTTCCAGGTCATAATGGTCTTCATCCAATATCTTTTGCGCCTTCTCAAGGTCCAGATCATCTTCTGTCTCTTCATTCCAAGGCAGATCCAGAATCCAATCAATGTATGTTCTGGCTACTATGTATTCTGCAGATGCAGGATGCATCTTGGCCAATCGCTCAAGCTCTTTCTCAGCCTCTTTTAAGGCCTGTTCAGGCAAATTTTTGGCCTTGAGCTTTTCACGCAGCTCCTCTATTTCATCATTGACTTCAGAGCCTTCTCCAAGCTCTTTTTTAATGGCTTTCAACTGTTCCCGAAGAAAGAATTCCTTCTGGGTCTTGTCCATTTGATCCTTCACCTGAATTTGGATCTTATGGCCCAGTTCCAATATCTCAAGCTGCTGTGTTAAAATTCGGAGTGTCTGTTCAAGCCTTACCTTGACATCAAGCGTCTCAAGGATCATCTGTTTTTC
>JAMOVF010000140.1 GCA_027061625.1 Deltaproteobacteria bacterium | reverse complement strand
GTGGAGAGCAGTGAATCCAAGCCGTTTAGGGGAGAGGCATCAATGGGAACGCCAATAACAGGCAATGTAGTGTGTGCAGCAACAGCTCCTGCCAGGTGTGCAGCCATGCCTGCACCAGCAATAAGCACTTTAATACCCCTGGCTCTGGCCTCTTTCACATATGATTGAACCCTTTCTGGAGTCCTGTGGGCAGACGCCACCACTAATTCACATTCAATACCAAATTTATTGAGTACCTTAGCCGTTTCTTCCATTACCGGGCGGTCGCTTTCACTTCCCATCAGAATTCCAACTCTTATCACTTCCGTATCTCCTCCTGCATAAAGGTGTTGAATATATTTTATAGATATTTCAAGGCCTTTTTGCCAATATCCTTCCTGTAATGCATCCCTTCCCAGGAAATATTGGATACGGCCTCATAGGCCCGGTCTATGGCCTCTTTGATGGTAGCGCCAAGGGCAGTTACGCCAAGCACTCGGCCGCCGGCAGTCACATATTTGCCTTCTTTTTTGGCTGTTCCAGCATGAAAGACCATCACACCTTCCATTTTTTCTACTTCTTCAAGGCCTGCTATCTCCTTTCCTGTTTCGTAGCTGCCTGGATAGCCGCCTGAGGCCAGCACAACGCATACTGCTGCCCGTTCGTCCCATTCAGGGGTTATTGTTTCCAAGCGGTTTTCAACAGCTGCTTCAATAAGATCCAGCAGGTCAGTTTTCAGCCTCATTAAAATTGGCTGCGCCTCAGGATCCCCAAAACGGCAATTAAATTCAAGCACGTTAGGAACGCCATTATCTATCATTAAGCCCCCATAAAGGACACCTTGATATGGAATGGACTCATCTGCCATGGCCTTTACCGTTGGAATCATCACTTGATCCATTACCTTGTCAAAAAGCTCAGTTGTGACCACAGGTGCAGGTGAATAGGCTCCCATCCCACCTGTATTGGGGCCTTCATCATTGTCATAAACGGGTTTGTGATCTTGGGAGGTGGCAAGCGGAAGAACAGTTGTGCCATCGGTGATTGCCATAAAAGAGGCTTCTTCACCTTTCAGGCATTCCTCCACAATAAGTTTTTTGCCAGCGTCTCCAAAGGCCTTTTTTACCAGGATGAGATCTACTGCATCTAAAGCTTCTTCCATACTCTTGGCCACTATCACTCCTTTGCCTGCTGCTAGCCCGTCTGCCTTTACAACCACCGGAATCTCTGCATTCTCCCGTATATACTTTTTTGCTTGATCTGGGTCTGTGAAAACCTTGTAAGCAGCTGTGGGTGCCCCTGCCTTTTCAAGTATTTTCTTATTGAAGACTTTGCTTGCCTCAATTTGGGCAGCCTTTTTAGTTGGGCCAAAAATGGTTAGCCCTTTTTCTTTAAAAATATCCACTATTCCTTGGGCAAGAGGATCTTCTGGACCGACTATTGTCATGTCTATGCCATTTTCTGCAGCAAAGGATGCCAGTCCTTCAAGGTCATTGGCCTTTATGTCAATACATTGCGCATGCTGGCTGATGCCTGCGTTCCCAGGGGCACAGAATACAGCTTCCACCCTGGGGCTCTGGCTCAATTTCCAACATAAAGCATGTTCCCTGCCGCCTGATCCCACTACCAATATTTTTTTACCCATTTTTAGAATCTCTCCCCATTGCTGAAATGGTGTGCACACAGCCTATCGAGATGGTATTTTCATGTCAATGTCTCACACAAAAGTGTTTTATGGATGCCAAACAAAAGACATATTTCCTCTACTCCCTGATATTTGGGCTGATATTGCTTTTGTTCACAGTGCTCTCTGTTATAAGCGCCGTGGGGATATACAAAATTTCCATTGAGGGCTCAAGAAATCTGCTGGAAACAAGGGCTATAGATATTGCTGTAAATATTGGTTTTACACTGGAGCGGTTGGGGTTAAAAAAAGATCTTTTTACAGACCTGCTTGCTGACGACAGGTGGGCAGATCTGGCCTTTATTGCCTTATATGATCAGGAAGGCAATATTGTGCTCCATTCAAACCCTAATCTCATGGGAAGAAAAGAGATGGATCGTTTTATCCAGCAGGTTTTGGAGCAAAAGGCCCCTGCGCACCATTTTTCAAATCTGGCCACTGGTGAACGCGTTTTTATTTTGGATTTTCCCTTACATCTCCACAAGTTGGCCAAAAAAGAGAGGGCTGCGGACGATTCTTCTGGAGCAGCCCCATATTGTTTGAGGATTGCACTTCATCCCTATCCTGCCAACTCGATTGTAAGGCGTGCCAATGTTCAACTGGTTCTTATTGGAGGCGCATTATTTATTCTTTGGCTTTTTGCCATCTTTTTTTTCTGGATGTGGAGAAAGAATTTTCTGCTGCAGGCACAGCTGGAAGAGCAAAAGCGTATGGCAGCCTTGGGCCAGATGGCTGCTGTTCTGGCCCATGAAATCAGGAATCCTCTCAGCAGTATAAAGGGGTTTGCACAATATCATATAGAACAGACCCAAGATCCTGAACTTAAAGAAGACCTTGCCATAATTATCAAAGAAACCACCAGGCTTGAAAGGCTTACTGCAAATCTTTTGGCCTATGCCAGGCCGTTGGAACTTTTTAACGAAGAGTTTTCCCTTGATAAGTTGTGCCAAGAGGTGTTGAAGAGCCTTGCCATCCGGGAAGATGCAAAGCGGCTTATCGTCAAGTGCGGTAAAGGCCAATTATGGATGGACAGGGATAAATTGATGCAGATTATTATCAATCTTGTTCAAAATGGCCTTGAAGCAGTAAAAGAGCAAGAAAATGGCAAGGTTTGGCTGGAAATGGATATCGAAGATGGTGTGTTAGTGGTAACTGTTGAGGATAATGGCCCAGGCATTCCTGAAGAGGTTAGAGACAAACTCTTTGAACCTTTTGTTACCACTAAGACCAAGGGAACTGGATTGGGATTGGCCATAGTAAAACGCTTATGTAATGCCATGGGAGGAACAGTAAGCATAGGCAGCAGCTCCAAAGGCGGTGTTAAGGCCGTTGTAAAGCTTCCTCTGAGTCAAGAGGAATCTGAATTTTCTATGGATTAACCAGGTTTAAAATGTCAAAAAAAGAAAAATCTATTTATATATGCCAGGATTGCGGCCAAACTGAGGCTAAATGGCTTGGGCGATGTCCAGGATGCGGCGGATGGAACACCTTGGTGGAAGAGGTTGTTGCTGGGGATTTAAGCCGTAAGGGCCGCAGCTTGGCACCTTCTACAGCGCCTCAGCCTTTAAAAGATGTTCATGCAGATTCTGGTGAGCAGCGCATTCCTACTACTCTCAATGAGGCAGACAGGGTATTGGGAGGAGGTATTGTCCCCGGAAGTTTGGTATTGCTTGCTGGAGAGCCTGGCATAGGAAAATCTACCATCTTAATGCAGATCTTGATGGGGTTGGCTTCCAAAGGACAAAAAGTGCTCTACATTTCAGGAGAAGAATCCCTGGAACAGATCAGGTTGAGGGCTGAAAGGCTTGGTCCCATACCAGATTTGCTCATGGTGGCCAGTGAAACAGATGTGGAGGCCATTATAGCTATGATAGGCAATTACTCTCCAGATGTGCTGGCAGTGGATTCTGTTCAAACTTTGTATCACAGCAACATCAGCTCAGCACCAGGAAGTGTGGCCCAGGTAAGGGAGGGGGCTGCCAGGTTGATGGGAGCAGGAAAATCAGCGGGGCTTCCCATTATTCTGGTGGGCCATGTTACAAAGGAAGGGGCCCTGGCAGGCCCGCGGGTGCTGGAACATCTGGTGGATGCAGTTCTATATCTTGAGGGAGACCGCACCCACTCATTTAGGCTGCTGCGCACAGTAAAAAACCGTTTTGGTCCAACCCATGAAGTGGGCGTTTTTGAGATGACATCCACAGGCCTAAAAGAGATTGATAATCCTTCCGAGCTATTCATGAGCCAATCGAGCACAGGCATGCCAGGTTCAGTTACAGTAGTGTGCGTTGAAGGGACAAGGCCTATTTTAGTGGAAGTGCAGGCCTTGGTAACGCCGTCATATTTAGGAACGCCCCGGCGTACAGTCACTGGTTTTGATTCAAACAGGCTTGCCCTTCTTGTTGCAGTGTGCGAGCGTTATCTCAATGCATCTTTTTATAATAAAGATATCTTCTTGAATATTGCAGGTGGCATGAGGCTTTCAGAGCCTGCGGCAGATCTTGGGGTTGTGGCTGCCCTTTATTCAAGCCTTAGAAAAATAGCTATGCCATCTGGTTGTGCGGTTTTTGGAGAAGTCGGCCTTACAGGCGAGATCAGGCCGGTTGGACGTACGAAATTGAGATTGGAAGAGGCCTGGAGACTTGGATTTAAAAGATGCGTTGTGCCCGCAGCCAATATTGAAAAGGAAGGATTGCCAGATACATATAAAAAACAACTTTTGCCTATAAATAAATTACCTCAGTTTGAGGATATTTTTTAACTTGTTAATTTTAATGATAAAGTTGAAATTCTTTTCTTAAATTATCGAATTTTTTAATATCCTCTGCCCATAGTTTTTTTAGCTCTTCAGGGGAAATGCCAGCCTCTACTGCCTGTCTAATTTTGGTACTGCCAATGACAAGGTCAGCGGGCAGTTTTTCAAATTCATATTCATAGGGAGGTTCCTTCCACTCAAACTGGCCAGGAAATTCAGTGCAAATGGCAGATAATATTGCAAGCGTCGTCAAATAGGGCTGATATTGCTTTCGATCTGTAACATGTATCTGGAATCCCTTGCATGTTTTACCCTGCCACTTGTGAAAGGTTGGTTCAAAGTTTTGGGATCTAAGCACAAAACCTGGCAATCTATATTTTTCCAACTCCCTAAAAATTTTGCCCTGGTTGAGAAATGGGGCGCCAAATATTTCAAAAGGCCTTGTAGTTCCGCGCCCTTCAGATAGATTAGTCGTTTCCAATATTACTTGGCCAGGATAGACTAAGGCTGTATCAAATATGGGCATATTGGGAGAAGGCCAAACCCAAGGCAGGCCTGTGTCTGGGAAATACATCGAACGGCGCCAGCCTTCCATTGTTACAATGTGGAGGTCCAGATCCAGGTCTTCCATTTTTTTAAACATCAGGGCCAATTCGCCCATGGTCATGCCGTGGCGCATGGGGATAGGTGCTAGGCCTACGAAGGAAAAAAAAGCAGGATCAAGCAGATTTCCTTCTATTTCCAAACCTCCTATTGGATTTGGCCTATCCAATATGCATACTTCTATGCCTGCCTTGGCACATTCCCGCATAGAAAGCAACATTGTCCAGATATAGGTATATACCCGGCATCCCACGTCCTGGAGGTCAATAATAAAAATATCAATGTCAGATAGATGTTCCGGCCTTGGTTGGCGGACTTCTCCATAAAGGCTGTATATAGGAATGGATAGATCAGGTTCCCACCCATCGGCAGATTCAATCATGTTGTCCTGCTTTTCAGCATTTAATCCATGCTGAGGGCTGAAAAGGCACTTCAATGCCCCAGGAAAAGCCGCATTTATTAACTCCTTGGCATGTATAAAATTTTTATCTACTGAAGCCTGGTGACACAAAAGACCAAAATGTTTCCCTCTGGCCCACATAGGCCTTTCTGATACAAATTTTTCTAGCCCTGTCTTGACCCTGCTAATATTGTGCATAATTCGTAGCACCTCTTATATTATTGCTGCGATGATATCCCAAACCAGGCATAGCGTACAGGTACTTTATGAAGACAACCATTTGCTCGTCTTATCAAAACCGGTGGGCATGCCAACTGTTCCTGACAGCTCCAAGGATTTTTCGCTTCTTGAGTGGGGAAAGGCATATTTGAAAGAGAGCCGCAACAAGCCTGGTAATGTGTTTTTGGGAGTAGTGCACAGGCTGGATCGTCCAGTTTCAGGCGTGATCTGTTTTGCCACTACTTCAAAGGCAGCATCCCGGTTGTCTGATCAATTAAGGAATAAAAAAATTGAGAAAACATATTTGGCAGTGGTGCATGGGGCGCCGCCTTCAGAGGCAGAGCTGATCCATTGGATATCTAAGGATAGGCGAAAGAATATAGTTAAGCTTTATGCGAAAAATCCTGGAGGCCATTTAAAGGCCAAGAAGGCCAAGACCCATTTAAAACTTTTGAAAACAATAGAAAGCTTAAGCTTGGTAGAACTTGTGCCTGAAACAGGTAGGCCTCATCAGTTAAGGGCGCAATGTGCAAAAATCGGCTGCCCCATAGTAGGTGACCTGAAATATGGGGCACCTGAGCCACTTCCTAATCGTTCAATTGCCCTGCATGCCTTAAAACTCACCTTGCAACATCCAACTAAGAAGAACACTATGACCTTTATAGCTGAGCCACCAGACTTTCCCCCATGGAATATGTTGGGGGCTATTCATGATCCAGGTTTTTCACTATAGGGTATCTCTAAATT
>JAMOVF010000139.1 GCA_027061625.1 Deltaproteobacteria bacterium | reverse complement strand
CTGGATATCGAGATGATGGAAGAGCTGGGATACTGCCACGGTATTGAAAACTATGCCAGGCATCTCTCAGGCAGGGCCCCTGGAGAGCCTCCGCCTACCCTTCTTGACTATTTTCCAGACGACTTTCTGCTCTTCATAGATGAAAGCCACATAACCGTTCCTCAGTTAAGGGGCATGTACGCAGGCGACCGTTCACGAAAAAAGACCTTGGTAGAATTTGGCTTCAGACTACCTTCAGCCCTGGACAACCGGCCCTTACGCTTTGATGAATTTAAAAAGACGGTAGGGCAGACAATCTATGTGTCTGCCACTCCAGGGCCTTATGAACTGGAAAAGGCAGAACAAGTGGTAGAGCAGCTCATCAGGCCCACCGGGCTGCTCGACCCTGAAATGGAAGTGCGCCCTGCCTCATATCAAGTGGATGATCTCTTGGAGGAGATTAGAAAAAGGGTTGAAGCTGGTGAAAAGGTGCTGGTAACCACCCTGACTAAGCGTATGGCAGAAGATTTGACCGAATATTACGCATCGCTTGGTGTGAGGGTTAGGTACCTCCACTCAGACATAACCACTGTAGAAAGGAGTCAGCTGATCCAGGCGCTTAGACAGAATGAATATGATGTGCTGGTAGGAATAAATCTATTGAGGGAGGGCCTTGATATACCTGAAGTATCCCTTGTGGCGGTGCTGGATGCAGACAAGGAGGGCTTCCTGCGCTCTGCCAGATCCCTTATACAAACGGCTGGAAGGGCAGCCAGGAATGCCAAGGGCAAGGTAATACTCTATGCAGATACTGTAACCGCATCCATGCAGCAGGCCCTAGATGAAACAAGGCGTAGAAGGCAGATACAGGAAGAATATAACGTGGAGCATGGCATAGTGCCTAGGTCCATATCCAAGCCTTCTGAAGACCTGTTGTCATCCATCTACAGCTCAGAATCTGAACAACAAGAGGCAGCCGTCTTTGAGCCCCATGCTGCATATGCAGAAAATCCAAAGGCCCTGGAAAAACGCTTAGAGGAACTGGAACGCGCCATGAAGCAGGCTGCCAAGGAGCTAAATTTTGAAAGGGCGGCAGAACTGCGAGACACAATTGCCAGGCTGAAGGGTGAACCTGTGCAGGGAAAAGCCGGTTAACCTAGCCGGCCTTACCTCAAAACAGCTCAAAACCCTTAAGCCCCTTTAGGCCATAGGCTCCAAACAGCATAGTATCTGAAAGGGCAAAGTCCCTTCCATTGCACACATCTGCATCAAACTCCTTTACCATTTCAAAACTGTTTCCTCTAACTTTGTAAACAGCACAATGGCTCCCTGCATCTGAAATAGGCATTTTTAAAGTGACAGGCTCCCAGTACCCATATTGCTTCACCAAGAACACCAAATCTTCGAAAGATTCCTTTATGTTAACGCCTTTGTTAATAACCATTGAGGCTTCAACATCAAGGCTTCTAGGATTTATCAAAAGCAGCTTCGGCTTGACCACAGGGATAGGTTTCTTCTGTACAATTTTATTATTTTGTGTCCCCTCCATAATGACAATGGGATATGATTCAGGGGGCATGCACGCCATAAATAATTTGTCTGAATTGTTGAGTACCATGCTGCTTGACCATTCTGCACAATCA
>JAMOVF010000138.1 GCA_027061625.1 Deltaproteobacteria bacterium | reverse complement strand
CATTGTTGAAATCAATGCCTCTGGACCGTCGCCTGAAGGCAAGGAAGGCCATCCTCTTGCCCTTGTCAAAAAGGACGGCAGGTGGCTTGTCCAGAAATGGGAAAAAAATGAACCCTACTGGGTTCCTGCAAAGGAAAATAAGGTAAAACGGCTCGTTAGTTCGCTAAGCGGCCTTACTGGGGAAAAACGTGCATCCAGCAAAGACCTCCTTGCCACATTTTCCCTTGATAAAGACCACGCCATGATAATAACTCTCAAGAAAAAGGAAGGGGGCAAGATATCAATAGAAGTTGGTAAAAGAGGGCCCCAATGGAACAGCAGCTTTGTAAAATTGCCAGGCTCGAACAATGTATATCTCTGCTCCCAAAACCTGTTGAGCCTGTTTGATATATGGTCTGAGACCCCTACAGGCAATCCAGAACCTGGCCCATGGACAGACAAAACCATTATTGCAGAGGGACCAGGGGAAGTAGAAGGCGTTTCCTATTCCCGCGGAACTTTGGAATGGAGCCTTGTTGCCCAGGCAGGAGATGAAAGATCAAAAAATAGGGAAGGCTCACCGGCGGAGCAGAAAAAGGCGCATGATTCCCAGAAATTCATCTTGAATTAC
This sequence comes from Deltaproteobacteria bacterium, assembly GCA_027061625.1. Lineage (GTDB taxonomy): Bacteria > Desulfobacterota > Dissulfuribacteria > Dissulfuribacterales > JALVPX01 > JALVPX01. The sequence continues at coordinate 1,032 of JAMOVF010000138.1, read as the reverse complement.
AATGGAGAATCCAGCCCGCGCACAGAAGAAGAGGCCAGAAAAATCCTACAGAGCTTTTTGCCATTATATGCAGATGACGTTGTAAATCCTGCCTCTGCCGCTGATTATGGACTTGGGCCAGGGCAGCAGACCGGCAGGCTGACCATCCACCTCAAAGGCAAAGGCGTAAAAATCCTCCATATCGGGCGTGTGGATGAAAAGAGCCAAAAGGGTTGGATAAAGGATGACAAAGGCACCATCTTTGAAGTTGCCAGCAATATAATCAAAAAAATCGAAAATCCATTAGAGGAAGATAAAAAGGCCCAGAAACCAGGAGACAAACATGCACAAATTTTGGGGACAGGTAAATGAAATAATAAATTATTAATTTCCCTAATTTACATCTTGATCCCGGGTTTGCCTTATTCAATAATTTATTCACCTGTCCCCAGTCATCCAGTCCTACATCAGCCCTTCTTCCCGGTCCCCGCTGTTTGGCAGACCTTGCCTTCCGGCTCCACCTCGCATTTCTGCATCTTCTATGGCTCGCTCCGCTGTAAGTTGCACAACTCGCCTGCCATCGGCAGGCTCAAACAGTACAACTTACAGCCGCTCCGCTTCACCTAGAATCTGCAAGAAATTGCTCCCAGTCGCTACAAGCAAGATCCGCCAAACAGCTTTACGAAGAAAGTACATTTTTGCCTGTCCACGGCTTGCCTTTTTAGGAAAGAAACATAAAAGGCCCTGCATAATAGCTGGGCCTTTTACTTAATTTCTGTTTAAAATTTATTCTATCTTTTGAGACAATATAATAAAGGTGTTAGTTTTTTATATATGTTGTGCTCCACAAATAATAATTTGCTAATGATAAATCATTGGCTGGAACAGCCAGCAAATAAAAATAGTAGTTCCCCTGAGGTAAGTCCTCAGGCTTTACATACAAACTGACTGGTTGATTAATATTCCCTGTGGTATTAGAAAGCCATGTTTTTAGGCCATTGGAAAGCCAATTAATCTCGCCGCCATTGTTAACAATTAACAGTATATCATTAG
>JAMOVF010000137.1 GCA_027061625.1 Deltaproteobacteria bacterium | reverse complement strand
GGACATGGAAAATAGCTTCCTGAAAGTCTTTGGAAAAGGGCGAAAGGAAAGGGTAGTTCCCATTGGAGAAGTGGCCCATGAATGGCTTTCAACCTATATCACTTCAGCCAGGTCTAAAATTCTTGGCAAAAGGATGAGTTTTTACTTGTTTGTGGGCAGAAAAGGGCAAGGACTCACACGGCAAAGATTATGGCAGATATTAAAGCAATATGCCATGCTTGCTGGTCTGGGTTCTGATGTTTCGCCCCATATACTTCGCCACTCCTTTGCTACGCATCTGCTGCAGGGGGGTGCAGATTTAAGGACTGTCCAGATGCTTTTAGGTCATTCCAATATTGCCACAACCCAAATTTATACCCATCTTGACCTTGCCCATATAAGGCAGGCCCATAGACAATTTCATCCAAGAGGATAAAAAGCTCACACAAATTATCAAAAGATTTTTGGTCAACACTGCTACTTTTTACTATATTCAGGTTGACCAAACCTTCACAACTTCTTAATGTAGATTGATAAGATCTATAGTAGGCTTGTGGCCTACTTGTAAGTAAAGGAGAAAAGAATGAAAGTTGACGACAAAAAACATGTAACACTGGAGTACTCCCTAAGCCTTGACTCTGGAGAAATTGTCGATAGTTCTACACCAGACAGGCCTTTGGAATTCATATGCGGAACAGGCCAGATAATTCCAGGCCTGGAAAATGCCCTTAAAGGCATGGAAGAGGGTGAATCTGGCAAGATAACGGTTGAGCCAGGAGATGCCTATGGCAACGTGAATACAGATCTCATTAGAGAAATCCCGAGAAATCAATTTCCCTCTGAAATAGAGATCAAACCAGGTATGTCCTTTGAGGCAAATAGCCCACAGGGTCCTGTGCGTTTTGTTGTAAAGGAAGTAACCGATGAAAAGGTGATAGCTGATTTTAATCATCCTCTCGCTGGTGAAAGGCTCCACTTTGATGTCAAAATTAAGGGTGTGCGCGATCTTACTCCAGAAGAGGATGCTGCATTATCTGCTGCAAGCTGCGGCTGCACACCATCTTCTTGTGGAAGCTGCGGTGGAGGCTGCTAGCTTTTTCAAAGATCTTACAAATGAATGAATTCTATAGGCCTGCCAGCTGGCTTGACCAAAGCCTCTCTGGCAGGCTTTTCTTCTTGCTCCAGGATTTTTAAGCTTCAGCAAGCCATACACTCATTTATCACTTCTGTTAACTCTTCGTTGCTAATGTCATTTCTTATTACTGTTGAGCCTATGGCATTGCATAAAACGAAGTTTACTTTGCCATCCACACTTTTTTTGTCATGCTTAGTGAGCTCGACCAGCTCCTGTGCATCAAAAGTATTCGGTATTGTCACTGGCAGGCCTAATTGTTCAAGGACGTTCTTAATACGCCCCACGACATCCATTGGAGCAATCCCTTTTTTGGCAGAAAGCAGGGCTGCTGCTACCATCCCCATAGAAACTGCCTCTCCGTGCGCAATCTGATAATTAGCTGCCGCTTCTATTGCATGACCAATAGTATGCCCAAAATTGAGTATCCGCCTCAACCCCCCTTCAAGTTCATCTTTGGCAACCACATCTGCCTTTATAGCACAGGATTGTGCTACTACGTGAGACACAATCTCGGGCTCCAGATTCACAAT
>JAMOVF010000136.1 GCA_027061625.1 Deltaproteobacteria bacterium | reverse complement strand
GCAAAAGCGATATTTCCATCCGCCTCCAATGCATTAGAAAGGGCTTGCAAGGCGGTAAAAGGTGGAGCTATCACAATATCCCGGCCATCAACTCCTGCAACAAGTGGCCGAAAGGCCTGAATAAATTCAAGCCCCTCCTTAACAGTCTTATTCATCTTCCAATTGGCAGCTAAAAAGGGCTTACGCATTTAAACCTCCTATCCCTTTGAAGAACATTCTTCAAGTGCCTTAACACCAGGCAAAACCTTGCCTTCGAGCAGCGTCAAAAAGGCTCCACCACCTGTGGACATATAGCTTATATTATCTGCCTGTCCAAATTTTTTGATTGCTGCATTGGTGTCACCACCGCCGCTGATACTCAAAGCAAAGGCATTGCCAATGGCTTCGGCCATTGACCTGGTCCCCTGGCTAAAGAGATCTATTTCAAAAGCACCCATAGGGCCATTCCAAACAATCGTTTTTGCATCTTCTACGACCTCTTGGAACAGCCTGGCAGAAGCAGGGCCAATGTCCAAGGCCATCCAGCCTTCTGGTATTTCTTGCACTGGAACCGTTTTGATTACCACATCAGTAGAAAGTTCTTGGGCAATTATTGCATCCACTGGCAGATAAAATTTTATGCCTTTTTCCTTTGCCTTTGCTACTATATCATTTGCGGTATCAAGCAGATCATCTTCCACTAAAGAAGAACCTGTTGCAAGGCCTTGTGCCTTCAAAAAGGTATTTGCCATGGCCCCGCCTATGATCACCTTATCTACTCTTTGGAGTATGTGTTCAATTGCTCCAAGTTTTCCAGAGACCTTTGCACCGCCAAGCACAGCCACAAGCGGCCTAGCTGGAGATTCCATTGCCCTGTTGAAGTAATCAAGCTCTTTTTTCAACAGAAAGCCGGCAGCACACTCAGAGAGCCTGGAAGGCACACCAACCACAGACGCATGCGCCCTGTGGGAAACTGCAAAGGCATCATTTACATAAACGTCTGCCAGCTTTGCCAAAGCATCGGCAAAAGCTGGATCATTTTTAGTCTCTCCCTCATGATAGCGCAGGTTTTCAAGCAGCATGGCCTTTCCAGGCTCCAATTTTTCCGCCATTTCTTCGGCTTCAGGGCCAATACAGTCAGGAGCAAGAGGAACCTCAAAACCCAAAATTTTTGAAAGGTGAGCTGCTACTGGCTTCAGACTATATTCAGGAACCCGTTTGCCCTTGGGCCTGCCGAGATGAGAGCATAGGATCAACCTGCCTTGGTTTTCAAGCACATATCGAATACTTGGCAAGGCCCCTTGTATCCTTAAATCATCTGTAATATTGCCTTGATCATCCAAGGGCACATTAAAGTCCACCCGCATGAGCACCCGTTTGCCCTGCACTTCTATCTGATCCAAATACTTGATCATGGGCATGCCTCCTATCTAAAGCATACTGTCTGCAATGCTTTCTATTCTCTCTCCCAGCATGGTGGTGTAACTGCCCAACTCATTATCATACCATCCATAGACCACCACCTGGGTAACAGGAATCTTCAAAGGAGCACATGTAATCTTCTCCATGGCTTCTTCAGGCCCTTGACATACCAAATTTGGATCAACCTCTATGGCAGCAGTTCTAGTATGGGTCTCAGTGGCTTCAATGATTGATGCTGCAGACGGCACACCGATAATATCTGAAGAAACGTGCTGCTCCTCTGTATAAATAAGATAATCTTTCATGGAACCTTCAGCAGCACTCTTGTAAATGCCATTGATCAGCTCCCTGTTGATGGGATTTTCAAGGCTCTCATCCTGTATGGTCAAGACAAGCACAATCAATGAACCAGTATTTGTTGGTATCCTCACAGATTCTGCTATAAAGCCAATGGACTTCATCTCGGGGATGACCAATCGCAAGGCCTTGGCTGCACCAGTGGTGGTAAGGATGATATTATTGAAGATGCTTCTATTTTTCCTGGTGTCTGTGGCTCCAGCCTTTGGAAGCCTGTCAAGCACCTTCTGGCTTCCTGTGGCAGCATGCACTGTAACCATGGAGGCACTGAGTATGCGCTTTGGGCCAAAATGGTCAAGGAGGGGTTTTACCATAAAGGCCAGGCAGGTAGTGGTGCATGATGCAGCAGATATAAGTACGTGTTTTTCAGGCACATAATCATCTTCGTTTATACCCATAACAGTAGTAACAGCATCCTCAGGCATTTCCAGACCCTTTTCTTTTATCTTGAATGGTGCAGACAATACCACCTTAGATGCTCCTGCTTCCAAATGGCCCCTCAAGGAACCCTTTGGATCATCACCTGGGGCAGTTGGATCCCGGAATACTCCTGTGGTGTCAACAACCAGATCCACTCCATATCTGCGCCAGTCAATACCTTTTGGATCTCTGCTTTCACGCAATATACGCACAGGAACGCCATCTACTGTCATGGTTCCTTCCTGCTCATTTAAATTTTCTATAACCTTTATGCAGCTGTGACCGTGCAAATAGACCCCAAGCCTTCCGTAGGTGCTATCCCGATCAATAGCGGCAGCTATATCATGCAGGCCTGTACCAACTTGGCGGCCTATGTTCACAACTAGCTCAGAAAATGATCTTTTGGCAACGTGATGCCACACGCTCAATTTACCAATCCTGCCTAAACCATTAATACCCAATTTCATAGGACGGGGTTCCTTTGTCTTAATGCTCATTGCTTTCCTCCTTTTTTCGAAATAAATTGGTATTTTACCCACTCAACAAATCAAAAAAGGGCTTGTTCCTCGCTCTGAGTTGGATGATTGCCCATGTAAACCGAACCACTCCAACCGTCTATACTTATAAAATCCCCAGATTTTATTGCCTTGGCATGGAAGGTAGCCAATCCCTTGGCTTCATAAACTTGCATCTGGGAACATCCTACCACACAAGTCTTTCCAAGCCTAAAAGCAACTATGGCTGCATGGGAGGTCTGCCCGCCCTTTGCAGTAAGCAGCCCATCTGCCTGGGATATCTCCTTGATATCATCTGGAACGGTGTCTGAACGGATCAGGATAAGGGGCACATTGGGCTCCTCTGTGCGATATTTTTGAATATCCTGAAGATTGAAAACAGCCCGGCCTGACAACGCCCCACCGCTTACTCCAATTCCTCTGCCAAGATAGCTTGCCTCAAGCTCCTCTGTTTGCAGAAAGACGGTAATGGTCTTTCTCTCCTTGGTAATCATGTCCCTGCCCTGCAAAATATATAGGTCTTCAGGCTCAGGCCCCTCAAAGGTGAACTCTATTTCCTGCGGAGTCCATTTCTTTTCATATACCAGATATTTGGCCCAGTCATAAAGGGTTTTATAAATGGCAGGAAAGGCCTCTTCCAAGGAAATCTGATCTTCAAGGCCCATCTCCTGCTTCTGTTCAATGGAAATTGGATAGGTGGAAACCAAGCCGCTGACAATATCTTCTCCTTGGTTGCCAGGTGTAAAATCACCCCATAGGCAGACCCTGTCGAGTTTCCTGTAAGGATTGGCTGTAAACAGCACACCAGTGCCAGAAGTGGCGGAGATATTGCCAAAGGCCATTGCCTGAATAATTACAGCTGTGCCCCAATTGTCTGATATTTCCATTATCTCCCTGTAAGCCCTTGCTTTTTCAGATTCCCAAGAACCAAGCACAAGCCTAAATGCCACCATCAACTGTTCAAAGGGATCATCCACGATCTCTATGCCATGATCCAATACCGCTTCTCTATACATCAGGGCCAGCTCTTTCATCTGCTCACCGCTGAATTCGCGTTTCTTCTCAACGCCATGACGCCTCTTCTTGGCCTTCATTATCTGGGAAAAGACATCTCTGGAAAGGCCGAAGGACATGCCCCATGCCTGAATAAAACGGCGGTAATTATCCCACGCAAACCACAAGTTGCCGGTTCTCCTGGCAATTGCCTCTGTTGTTTGAAGGTTGCTGCCCACATTTATAATAGTGCTCATCATGCCGGGCATAGATATAGCTGCTCCGCTTCTAACAGACAAAAGAAGCGGGTTATCTGTGGAACCAAATATCCGCCCAGTTTCCTGTTCAAGTTTTTTGAGTTGTTTCCTGAGCCTCCACTGAAAGTCCCTGAGCACAGGCCTGAATTTCTGGATAATAGAGTACCATCGGAAGACTTCAGTGGTAACTATAACCCCTGGAGGAACCCGAAGGCCCTCATTGACCAGCAATACCAGATTAAAGCCCTTGTTTCCTAAATGGATTAAGTTTTTCAGTGCTGGCTCCGGCTTATAAATAGAACAAAGCGTCTGGTCTGGATCAAAGCTCAACAGCAGATCCAGGGAACGCTCATCCAAGACCTCTTTTTCTTCTCCCAAAACCTGCCACACCCTGGCGATAAAGTTATCCAAGTATTGGAGGCCGAAGGAATTGGCTATAAGGTCCCTAAGCAGCATCTCAGAGATCTTTTCAATCACTTCAGTCTCAGTGGCCGATCTCATATAGAGCCTGCGGAACTGGGGCAAAAGATTATCAGGGCCCAGCTGGCGCACGATAACTGCAATGTTGTCTTGGTGGGGGCTGATGTAATGGACATAGATCATGTCCTTTACACCTTCAGACAGGCCGCGGACAATATCCTGATATTGCGTAAAGCTGAACCGCCTAACCTGCAGAGATTTTTCCAATAAGGTCAAATAGGTATAAAACTTTTTAGACCTCACGCCATTGAGTTTGATAGCCCTCCAGAATAATTTCAGGCACTTCAAAATTCTTACCAGCATCGTCCTGGTGATAAAGGGCACATCAAGCGAGGTTATAAGACGCTCAAAATAGAGATTTGCAAGATTTTCCAGCCTGAAAGTTAGGCTCAAGGCATCGAACTTGCGTTCATGGTAGCGGCCATACATTGATGGAATATCAGCAGCGATATGACGTTTATGGTAAATATTTTCTATTACTTCAAAGTGCTCGCTGCTACATATAACTTCCTTAAGCTGCTCAAGTTCATTCAAAATGAGGTCAAGACATTCCTCAGGGTCATCCCTGTCCAATGCCTCTACAATCTTGCCCAGGCCTTCAAAACCCCAGCTTGCAGCCTCCTGCAGGTAGCGCCTGATCTCCCTGGGGCTGAGCTCATATTTGAGGGTTTCCAAGCGGTACATCTCAATAAGAAGCAGAAGTCTCTGTTTTTCAAAGGCAGGCACATCATCAACTTGGTCGATGATCTTTGACAATTCATCCTTGGACAAATCAAGCAGTCTGCGAACTCCCCTTGAAAATGGCTCAAGACCAATAGACTGCGCCACATGGCGTACAAGCTTATGGACATGGTCCACATATTGCCCGTGTACTGGAACTTGTTCATAAATTTCAGGGGGCAGGAAGGAACGCAGACAACTTTTGTCTTTGCTGTACCAGAAACAGAGAATGGCCTCTATAAAAGCAACAATGAGGTTATTGCTTTCCACATGGCTCTGTTTTCTCAAAAAATGGATCAAGATATCCCGCCTGTTGGAGATCTCATCGAGTTCAGTAGAGACCTCCCGCAGTTTGCCTTCTGCGCCAATTTCATTGTAATAGACGGGTATTACCTTGGTTAGCTGCTTTACCAAGTTGTAAACAGGCTCGATTTCGCTGTTGAGAAGCCTGCTGACATCCTTTTGAAAAAGGTCTGTATCCCTTATGCATGTACCAGCAAGGCGCAAATTGAGCATAAGAGCAGAGATTAGAGTGCTGCAAAGCTTTGGCTTAAATTCAATAAGCTTAAGCCATACCCTTATATTCTGAAGGTGGGCAGGATTACACAATACCTGCCATTCAGCATCCACACCTTTAACGCCAGGGGTCTGAAAACCAAATTGGACCACTTCTTCCAGGAAGAGTTCTGTGAGGCGCTCATTGTCCCTGCGGAACACCTCTAACCCAAGCGCCTCAATACATTGAAGAGCAGTTCTCGGAAAATGCCCCACCTGCTGTTTGAGCAGGGAAAAACTCTTAGGGAGTATCTTTGCCAAACGCTCTAAATCAGCCCGCCTTACCAGGCATACCAAGGTCTTGTTGATCTGGCGCAGGGTTTCTTCATGTATAGGAGCCAGCCCTTCTATTTCTAAGATGTGAAACAGAAAAAAGAGCTGAAGGCTTGAGGGAACATCATCCAGGTTCTGGGTAGGCTTGGATGTTGAAGTTACAGGTATGGAGCCAAGTTCTCTGGCAATTTGGCGGTAAGACCTCACTATGTCCATATGACCAGGCCTTTTCGCCAGCCATTCAATCTCGCTTGGACTAAGCCCTTGAATCGGAATGGCCCAAAGCCCTTGAAGAGCTACTTTAAATGCGGCATGGGAAATAGGTGAAAAGAGCTTTTTGATCAACTCTTTCTGATCATCATCTATATCAAGGCCCTGGGACTTAATTGTCTTTTCAAACCATTTTAGAGGATCTTCCTGCTCCAGCCAGTAACGCAAGCTCGTCTCTGTTACAATCACCAGCAGCCTTCCCAGGGTCTCAAGAAAATATCCTGGCAAATCCCTATCCAAACGTCTTAAAATCGTCAAAACAGATTTTGAAAT
>JAMOVF010000135.1 GCA_027061625.1 Deltaproteobacteria bacterium | reverse complement strand
AGGTTATCCTCTCAGGATAATATGGTAATTCTTTATAATGCTCAATTTTTTTAATTGGAATATTAATATAACTGCCAAATAAAGAAAGCATCAATAAGGAGAACATCTGATTAGGGGTGAGCCCTATTTTTTCAAAGGCAAGGGTAATCATCCCCACTTGCACAAAAGCAAAAAGGAAAATCAGCCCGAAAAAGAAAAGAAAGAAAAAAAAGAGGGTAAATGGACCAGTCATAAATTCCCTGCAAAATAAAGGGGCCTCATGAAAGAGGCCCCTTTGGTATTATTCCATTTATTTTACACTCAACGCCACATACCGGCTGAATTTGCCATCCCGAATCTTAAACAAAACGCGTTTTGTGTGTTTCGTGGTAGATAGAGCCTTAAGAAATTCATCCATGTTATGCACATGTTTTCTATTCACTTCTTCTATTAGTTGGCCTGGCTTTATTCCAGCTTGAGCAGCCGGGCTTCCTGGCGCTACCTCTGATATGAGTACGCCTTGGCCTTCCTGATAACCAAACTGGTCTGCCAGTTCTGCAGTGAGTTCCTGAACTCCCAGGCCTAACTTTTTAAGGATTTCATGTTTGCTTACACCTTTGACAGCTCCTGAAGGCTGTTCTCCAATGGTCACTGTTATGGTTTTCCGCTTGCCATTTCTCAATACTTCAAGCTCAACTTTTGTTCCCGGACGGGTCAAGGCTATGCGGTTTCTCAAATCATCTACGCTTTCAATTTTTTTGCCATTTAATTTTTTTATTACGTCTCCCTCTTTAAGTCCGGCCTTTTCTGCCGGTGATCCCTTGGACACTTCCGATATCAATGCACCTTCTGTATCATCTAAGCCAAATGATTTTGCCAGGTCTTCATCAATATTTTGTATGACTACGCCCAGCCAGCCGCGCACGACCTTTCCGTTTTTGATAAGCTGTTGTTCAATAGCACGGACCATATTTATGGGTATGGCAAAGCCTATGCCCATATAGCCGCCACTCCGTGAAAAGATAGCTGTGTTTATTCCCACGGCCTCGCCATGTATGTTGACGAGCGGTCCGCCTGAATTGCCTGGATTGATGGCCGCATCTGTCTGTATGAAGTCTTCATAGTCATTTATTCCAATACGGCTCCTTCCCTTGGCACTTACCACGCCTACAGTAACAGTTTGGGTAAGACCAAAGGGGTTTCCTATGGCAATCACCCATTCGCCCACCCTAAGTTTATCTGAATCACCCAAGGGGAGAACAGGCAAATTATCCGCATTAATCTTGATAACTGCTACATCAGATTGCGGATCAGTTCCCACCAATTTTGCCTTAAAGTGCCGGCCATCTGCGAGTTTTACCTTGATGACATCTGCCTCTCCTACTACATGGTTGTTAGTAAGGATATAGCCATCTTTGCTTATGATAAACCCGGAGCCCTGCCCGCGTTGTTTGAATTGTTGGTGTGGTCTTTTTTTGGGTTTAAACTGCGGCCCAAAAAAACGTTCAAACAAAGGATCGTTAAAAAAGAATTCAAAGGGATCTTGAGCTTGATTTGAAGAGCGTCTTTTTTCAAGAGTTTTTTCTACCTGCACAAATACCACTGCTGGTTTTGCTTTGTCCACCACAGCAGCAAAGGCCCGGGCAGTACGGTCAAGCAGTGCAATATCTTCCTCAATCTCAGATTGTGTTCTAGCCCAGGAATATTGTGTGGAAGCCAGCAGTGTAAAAAGCATCAGAGCTCCAACCAGACAAAAGGAAAATTTATCCAAATTATTTTTCATGCTTTTCCTCCCCTTCTGGTTTCTTTTCATCCATTTCAACAAGTAGTTTAAATTCATCTGCATTCATCACCTCACTCTTAAGTAGTTCTTCTGCTACCCTTTGAAGGGCCTGTTCATGGGTTTCAATTATTTTATGTGCTCTGGCATCTTGTTCAGTCAAGACCCGTTTCACCTCTTTGTCAACCAGTGAGGCAAGTTCAGGAGACATTGGTTCCTGCTGCTGTGATAGGCCTGGCATACTCAAGAAGGGGCTTGTTTCCTTGGCTAAGGCTACAGGCCCTATGACATCACTCATGCCAAATCTCGTTACCATGCTTCTGGCCATTTCCGTGGCTACCTCCAGGTCGTTTTGTGCTCCTGAACTGCACTCTCCAAAAAAGATTTGTTCAGATGCCCGTCCTCCAAGAGATACACAGATTCTGTCAAGCAATTCGCTCTTGGTCATCAAATAGTGTTCTTCTTCAGGAAGCTGTAAGGTGTAGCCCAAAGCTGCCTTACCTCTTGGAATAATTGAAATTTTGGAAACAGGCGCGGCGTTAGGGCTGTAATAGGCAACAAGCGCATGGCCAGCTTCATGATAGGCAACCCGCTTTCTTTCCTTTTCCCCAAGTCGGCGGCTCTTTCTTTCTGGACCTGCCAATACCCGTTCCACTGCTGCTTCAAGATGGGCCTGGGTGATTTTGTCCGCCCCCTCTCGCGCTGCCAAAAGGGCGGCTTCGTTCATTACATTAGCCAGATCTGCTCCTGAAAAACCAGGGGTGCGCAAGGCAATGGATCTGAAATCCACATCATCGGCCAAAGGCTTGCCCCTGGCATGCACCCTTAAAATGGCCTCGCGTCCATTTACATCCGGGGCATCAAGCACTATCTGCCTGTCAAAACGGCCTGGCCTCAAAAGGGCGGGGTCTAGCACTTCTGGCCGGTTGGTTGCAGCCAAGATTATTACACCCGTGTTTGGCTCAAAGCCATCCATTTCCACTAGCAGCTGGTTGAGTGTCTGTTCCCGCTCTTCATGGCCTCCAGAGACCAAGCCACCTGCACGGAATTTGCCAATGGCATCAATCTCATCAATAAATATGATGCATGGAGCGCTCTTTTTGGCCTGCTCAAAAAGATCTCGTACCCTGGCTGCTCCAACACCAACAAACATTTCTACAAATTCTGAGCCAGAGATGCTGAAGAAGGGCACTTTGGCTTCACCTGCCAAAGCTCTGGCTAAGAGGGTCTTACCAGTGCCCGGCGGGCCTAAAAGGAGCACTCCTTTGGGTATTTTGGCTCCAAGCCTCTCATATTTCTGAGGCTCTTTGAGGAAGGTGACCACCTCTTGTAATTCCTGTTTGGCTTCCTCACATCCGGCCACATCATCAAAGGTTACGCCAGTATCCTTTTCCATGGCGATTTTCGCTTTGGATTTCCCAAAGCCAAGCATTCCAGCTCCAGGCCTTCCCATGCCGCGTATAAGTAAAAACCAAAGTCCTACCCAGAACATTATGGGGATAATGGTGCCCCAGAACAACTGGGTAAAAAGGCCTTCTCTTACCCCGGCATATTCCACTCCATACTGGTCCAGGAATTCAGTCAATTTGGGGTCATCAACGCGAACTGTGCGGAAGAGACCAATGGAATCTTTCTGTACGATCTTCTTTAATTGCGACAGTAAATCCTGCAAGCTGGCCCCCTGCTTCTGGGAAAAGAAGCTTGGGGGCTGCTGCTGAAGCTGCTGCATAATGCGCTGGAACTCTTCCTTTATTTCGGGAAGCTTCTTTTTCGGGCCGCTGTAGTATATACCCCTTATTTCATCCGGCTTTATTTGTACTCCAAGCACCCTGCCTTCTTTTACGAGATTCTTAAAGGCAGAATATGACAACTCCTTGGTCTGGATGTGGAGCCACAACTGCGGCAGGCCAAAGATTAAAAGCAGGCCGATAATCCAATAAGCAGCCGAAAAAAGGAGTTTGCGTTTTGGCTTTTCCATCAGCTCCTTAATTTAGGCCTTAACGGAAATTATGGGGATTGCCCTGGGCCTTGTTAAGCAATTCCTTGTTGATAGTAACTGGATGTTTCTTCTTGAGTTCGGTCAACATATTTTCCATGAGCTTACGTTCTTTTTCGCGCTGTATCATCTGGCGTATCTGTTCCTTAACATCCTTGAGTTCCTTCTGCTTTGCGCTCTTTTTCTCCATGGTTTGAATGATATGGTAGCCATAAACGGTCTTGACAGGTTCGCTTATCTGTCCTGGTTTGAGGGCAAATGCTGCTGCTTCAAACTCAGGGACCATCCTGCCCTTTGCAAAGAACCCAAGGTCTCCGCCTTTGTTTTTTGTGCCAGGATCATCTGAGAATTCCTTGGCAAGTTTTGCAAAATCTTCACCTTTTTCAAGGCGTTTTTTGATTTCCTTGGCCTTTTTTTCTGCTTCTTTCCATTTCTTATTGTCCGCCTGCGGATCAACTTTAATCAATATATGCCTTGCCCTTACTTGTTCCGGATCTTTAAATTTGGCTTTGTTTTTTTCATAATATTCTTTTATTTCATCATCTGTGACCTTAACTTTTGCCTTAATTTCTTTTTTAAGAAGCTCCTGAGCTAAAATGCTGTTTTTTATGTCTTCTATCTTGGCTGATATTTCGGGGTCCTTATCAAGGCCCATATTTTTTGCTTTTTCACCAAGCAGTGTAACATTAACCCAGCGTTCAAGCAGTTGTTCCCTTAGTTGTGGGTTTTGTCCCATTGCCATTTGGAGCTGGGGAGGCAATGAACGTATCTGTTCCTGGAAGCGCTTCATGGTCAATACATGAGAGCCCACCTTGGCCAACACCTCTTCTTTGGCAGTTGCAATGCCACAGCTAAAAGCAATTGCAAAAAAAAGAGCGGATAAGGCTATTATCAATTGTTTATGGTTTTTTGTGATAAAATTAGTCATTGAGTTAGAGTTCTCCTTTCGAAAGAATGGATTATAGTCTCTGAAAATAGAGTTACAATTTTAGAATACCTAATTCACCCGCATATTGAAATAAGTTTGTTTAAGATATGGCTGAAAATTATTATTAATTCCAATCTTAAACAAGGAGCTAATTGGTGAAATCAGCTGCGAATTATTGAATTAGGCTTATAAAACCCAGGCATTACGCTGGTAGTTGGCGGAATTAAGCAGTCTCTGCCCACAAAGGCTCCTGGATTGGTTACAGAATTACAGCCTGTTTGCACATTATCGCCTAAAATCGCCCCGATTTTGCGTCTTGATGTATCCACTTTCTGTCCATCGATATTAATTGTTACAGTTCCTGGTCCAAATTTTAAATTAGCCATCTTGGTTCCAGCACCTAGATTGACGTTATTGCCTAAAATAGAGTCTCCAATATAGGCAAAGTGGCCTGCCTTTGCATTATCCAAGAATATTGAATGTTTAACTTCAGTGGTGTGGCCGACGACACATTTTTCTCCAAAAATACAGTCGCCCCGGACATAGGCTCCTTGGCGCACCTCGGTTGCGCTTTCTATAATAGTTGGCCCCTTGATCAAGGCTCCAGGCTCAATGGTAACGCCTTCTGCAACTTCTATATTTAGATCTGCAAATACAGATCCAGCACATAAGAGCGATGCTTTTGGAACAGGCTCTCCATCGATCCATACTTGCAACCGGCCTTTTGTGGAGGAGTTGCATAATATTTCAAAACCTACTGTCAGCCAGCCATTGGGGAGCAAAACTATATGTTCAGGCAATGGCACACCAGGAGAGATAAAATCAGGCAGGTTTGGTCTGATTGTATCTTGTATAAATTCCTTCAGCCTATCAAGGGGATCCCAGATATTTTCTATGTCTTGAAATAATGGATCAAGGCGTTGAGGTATTTTTTGGAAAAAATCATCAATATGCATCTGGCAATCACTCCATCTTTAAATCAATTTTGATCTATAGTTATGTATTGTTAGCCTTTTTATTTAAAGTGATCAATAGCTGACTTGATAACTATTTTTACAAATTTGGCTAAAAAAGCAGCACCTTTGCTGCTTCTCCCTTCTCAAACCCTTCGCTGTCTCTGGGAATAACCAGTAGCCCATCTGCCTTTACCAAGGGGTTGAGTAGTCCAGACCTGCCCCATACAGGAAAGGCCCTGGGCCTTTCTTCTTTTGCCATTTTTTCCAGCTTCACCCTTACAAAATCTTCTCTGCCGCTTACAGAAGGTATTTCCTGGCCGCAGAGCGCTTCTGTTTCAACAAGGCCCAGGGAAAGGCCTTGGCCTGCCATGAGCCTGATCAAAGGCCTTACAAAAAGATAGAAAACCACCATGGCTGAGGCCACATGGCCTGGAAGTCCAAAAAGGGCCTTATTCCCGATTTGCGCCAGTATGGTAGGTTTGCCAGGCCTTACAGAAACGCCGTGGGCCAGCAGTTCCGCACCCTTCAAGCGCTTAAATACAGTCAGGGTGAAATCACGCCGTCCCACAGAACTGCCCCCAGAAAGAAGTATTATATCAGCGCCTTGTTCCAGCGCCTTTTCACACGCCTGCTGCATAACGTCTGGGTCATCGCCAATAATGCCAAAGGGCATTTCCAATGCCCCAGCCTCTTTTATCAGGGCACCTAATGTGGTACTATTTATGTCCCTTATCTGTCCAGGCTTGGGTGTTTTTTCTGGTGGAACGAGTTCATCTCCCGTGCTTATTATTGCCACCTTTGGCCTGCGGAAGACCGGCACAGTGGTGAAGCCCAGCCCTGCCAGAACCCCCAAGTCTTGAGGCCGTAAAGTGTGGCCCTTTGAA
>JAMOVF010000134.1 GCA_027061625.1 Deltaproteobacteria bacterium | reverse complement strand
GCATCAAGAAAAAATATGGTGAGAGCCTTCCTATTTTTGCAAAAATCAGAGAAGAAGGGGTAAAAAGAGAATTGCCTTTAATAGTATATACCCTTAGATCTTTGGCCAAGGGAGATATTTCCTTGGAGAATGGCAAGGTCTTGGACGCACAAGGCAATATTTTGACCAAGCCTTATGATCTTACACAAAGTATAGAAGAGTCGTTGGAGATGAAACTAAATGAATAATCTAATAGAGCCCCATGGCAAACAGTTGCAGGAGCTGCTTGTTACACCAGAAGAGGCGGCGGCCTTAAAAGAGAGATCAGTGGATATGGCTTCCATAAATTTGTCTTCCCGCCAGCTATGTGATCTTGAACTGTTGTTGTCAGGGGCTTATTCACCTCTTGACGGATTTATGGATAAAAGGAGTTATCAAAGCGTCTTGGAGCAAGTCTCCCTGCCAGATGGCACTGTATGGCCTCTGCCCATATGCCTTGATGTTCCGGAGCAGGTGATGGGCCAGCTAGAACGAGGGAAAGATTTGGCATTGAGGGATCAGGAAGGCTTTTTGCTAGCTATTTTGACTGTAGAAGACATTTGGCAGCCTGATCTCAAAAATGAGGCCAGAATTATATTTCAGACTGATGAAGTTGATCATCCAGGAGTGGCCTATCTGTTAGAGAAGACAAATCCATTTTATGTAGGCGGAAAGGTCAAAGGGCTCTCCTTGCCCATTCATTATGATCATCGTTTGTTACGCAGGACTCCAAGGGAAATAAGAAACCTTTTTGCTAAAATGGGCTGGAGGAACATATTGGCCTTTCAAACAAGGCGTCCTTTTCATAATGCCCACAAGGCAATGACTTTGAAAGCTGCAAATGAGATAGGCGCAAATATACTTCTGCATCCCATTGTAGGGCCCACTAGTCCAGGCGATATTGACTATTTTGCCAGAATTAGGTGCTATAAAGCAATATGGAAGACCTATCCTGCTGAATCGGCACTACTCAATCTTCTTCCCATGGCCATGCGGATGGCTGGACCAAGGGAGGCGCTTCTTCAGGCCATAATCAATAAAAATTATGGATGCAGCCACTTTATGGTAACGCCGCACCATGCAGACCCTTTTACTGCTACAGAGAGACCTTCATATTATCCACGCTATACCGCATTGGAATTTGTACAGAAATATGAAAAAGAGTGCGGTGTAAAAGCGGTGCCTTTTGAGCGCATGGTATATGTAGAAGAAAAGGGCCGTTATGTCCCTGAAGATGAGTGTCCAGAAGGCAGCAGCCCTAAAAAGCTTTCAGCCACAGAGCTTAGACGGCGGTTGGATCTTGGCCTTGAAATACCACCTTGGTTCTCCCCTCCAGAGGTGGTTGCCGAGCTCAGGAAGGCCTATCCGCCAAGATATGAACAGGGTTTTACAGTCTTTTTCACTGGTTTGTCTGGATCTGGTAAATCCACACTAGCAAAGATTTTATATACCAAATTCATGGAGATGGGAGACAGGCCAGTCACTCTATTGGATGGTGATATTGTGCGTCGCCACTTGTCCAGCGAATTAGGTTTTTCAGAAGAGCATCGGCATATAAATGTCATAAGGATCGGTTTTGTTGCCAGCGAGATTACCAAAAACAGGGGTATTGCCGTTTGTGCACCGATTGCCCCTTAT
>JAMOVF010000133.1 GCA_027061625.1 Deltaproteobacteria bacterium | reverse complement strand
AAGTGATTATCAAAATCCATTCCTGACTGCTGTTGAGCATCTGCTGGATTTATTGATACAGCTGGACAAAAAAAATGTGCAAAATGGAGAAGCCCGGAATTTCTTTGAAGAACTCTCAAAGCAATTTCAACTAAATTCTTTTGATAATGGTAAGGAAACAATAATCAGTACCTTAGATACGGAAAGGCTAGAAGCAGCAAATATTTTAAAGACTGGTTTTGAAAAAGAATTGTCAGGACAAAATAATTTAGACCAACTAGGCAGCAACCCTGAAGGCTTATTCAAGATTAATAAGGTTAAAGGCAATAATAATGTAGAGGAAGATGCAGATGCTTTTGTTCAAACACCTGCGGGTTCAAATTTTAAAAGTCCTTTAAATTCTGATTTAGCAACCAACTACAAAATTCCTGAAGAGGCCGAGTCTGATTTGTCTTTGGCTGGAACTGCTGAGCAGGCTGAGCCTGAGATTAACCAAGATCCAGAATTGGCTGGAAGCGGCATTAATCAGGATCAAAAAGCATATTCTAATGAGCAAATAAAAATAGCATCAGATCCAAAAAATAATGAAATAGAGAATATACAGAAAGCGGTTGAGAAACCATTGGATCAAGATGGTGAAAATGCTGATTCATTTCAAGAAGCTTACCAAGCTAAAGAAAAGACTTCTGAGTCTCGCACTGAATTTATGAACAGCCCACAAGAAAGTGGTTCCGATTTAAAAGAATACAGTGATAGTAAAGCAGGGGCAGATACTCCTAATGGAGACAAGGGTGAGAAGCCTAAACCACAAAATTTTGCAGAAACTATGGTCCATGGCCACAGGCAGGGGCAAGAATCATCACCTTCTGCACAAAACAATTTAAATGTTGCTCACCAATTATCCAGTCAAGACTTTATTTCTGCACATGAAGATAAGCCATTTAAAATCCAGCAGGAAAATATGGCACATGATTCAGCAGTGGTGGAACAGGTTAGCAAAGGTGTTTTGGATTCCATAATCTTGAAAAGAAGACGGGCCGTTTTGCAACTGAACCCACCGGAGCTGGGGAAGGTGCGTGTAGAACTGATTGTTCACAAAAACTCAAACATTCATGCAACATTTGTAGCGGATCAGCCCGAAGCTAAACACATATTGGAAACCAATATGGTTCAGTTAAAAACACAACTGGAGGCACAAGGATTCCAGCTTGGAAGTTGTTCTGTCGATATAGGTCAAGGTTGGGGCAATCAGCATCAAGATTCCAATTTTAATGGCTGGAACTCAGGAAATGGATTGGCAGAAAGCCTTGTTTCAGAAACGGAAACAACAGAAAATTCTGAGGCATCTGGTCTGCAGAGCATGACAGGCCGGGTACATATAGTGGTTTAGCTTAACGGTATTTGAGGAGCATAGAGATGATAGCAACAGCAATTGGATCTACGGTAACAACTAATAATGAAGATAATAAAATTAAATATGAAACTCCAGAGGATCATGCAAGCCTGGACAAGGATGATTTTATGAAGCTCTTTGTGACTCAGCTCCAGTATCAGGACCCTATGAAGCCCATGGAAAGCGCTGAGATGGCAAGCCAGGTGGCACAATTCAACATGGTCGATCTTATGTATAAAAGTAATGAGGCCATGGAGCGGCTTGTCCAGGCGGATGAGGCCAGGACAGGCCTTAGCGCTGTAAATCTGATTGGTCATAAGGTCCAATATGAAGGAAATACAATATTAGTGAGCGACAGCGGAGTGGAACCCTTTGGAGTAATCCTGGAAGAGCCCGCTTCCTCAAGTGAAATTGTAATAAGAGACAGCTCAGGCAATGTGGTTAGAAGTCTTGATACAAATGGCTTTGCAACAGGCCGGCACACCGTGGAATGGGATGGCAAAGACGATAATGGAAATCTTGTTGCACCAGGTTCATATTCATTCACTGTGGCAGCAGCAGATCCAGAAGGCAATGATGTTGAGATAAAAAGCTGGACCACCGGAATGGTTTCAGGAGTTGCACAAGAAGAAAAAGGAATGCCTAAAGTGGAAATCAAAGATGGTCCATCCATCAAATTAAATGATATTTGGAAAGTTAGTTAACAATTTTTAGCGAGTTATATAAGGAGGTAGACAACATATGGCTCTTACAAGTTCATTATATTCAGGAGTAAGCGGTTTAGTAAATATGGGAAATGCCATGCAGGTTATTGGTGATAATATTGCCAATGTCAATACCACAGGCTTTAAGTCTTCCCGTTCTACATTTCAAGATATTATGGCTCAATCCATCAATACCGCCAGAGGTGGTTCCC
The DNA here is from genome assembly GCA_027061625.1 of Deltaproteobacteria bacterium. Taxonomy (GTDB): domain Bacteria; phylum Desulfobacterota; class Dissulfuribacteria; order Dissulfuribacterales; family JALVPX01; genus JALVPX01. The sequence continues at coordinate 4,246 of JAMOVF010000133.1, read as the reverse complement.
AGGTGGGGCGCGGTGCATCCATGTCTGATGTAGCGCCGTTGTTTCAGCAAGGCTCTTTTGAGTCCACTTCGTCCCCAACAGATCTAGCTATTGCAGGAAACGGCTTTTTTATTGTCAGTGATCCAGCACTGGAAAACAGCGTTTATTACACCAGAGCAGGGCAATTTCATATAGATAAATTGGGCTACTTGGTGAATCCTGCCGGTTTGAAGGTCCAGGGCTGGAAGATGGAAACTCAGCCAGATGGCACAGCGGAAATAGTTGGAGCTATGGCAGATATCCAAGTGGTGAATTCTTCTCCACCTGTAGCCACAGCACAGGCTACTATAGCTGTAAACCTGGACAGCAGAGTTTCTAACCCTGTTGATCCAAGGAGCCTTGAAAAGGCATGGGTCCAGAAAAATGGAGAGCTGGCACCAAATGTGGATTATGAATACAAGACCAGCCTAAATGTTTATGACAGTCTGGGCAACACCCATGAATTAACTATCTATTTTGATAAGACATCTGCAGATAGGGAATGGGAATTTATTGTAACCATGTCTCCTGAGGAAGACAAAAATATATATGCTACTTTGCCAGATACGCCTCCATCTGAACGAGGCCTTTTGATGAGAGGTTTTCTCCATTTTACTCCTCAAGGGAGTATAGATGGCATATACAGCAAATATAATAATGGTATAGGAGAGGTCGTTGAAGAAGTATCAGGATCAGGTGCTCAATACGCTAACTCCAAATTTTATGATGCTGGCGGCAGCAACACCATAATTGAATTCAGGCTTGAAGATATTGAAGACCTGCCAGTATTGCCTGAGATGAATAGTGGTCAATATGTCCTTACAGGCAAACCAACGGTTTTCTTGGATAACAACGCAGATGGACAAGGCGATGACCAGTTTTATATAGTTGGTTTTGATCCTGAAGATCAGACTTTAACCCTTACAGATGATGCTAATGGCACAACAGTCATAAAGGCTAAAATCGGTACCACTAATAGTGAACATATCCAACGTTTTGGTACAAGGATCAGAAATTTCAGTGATCCCAGCGGCGGTACAGATTTGGCAGTGGATAATGACAACGATACTGCTGAAAATCAAAATTTTTTGGAGCTGGACGATCTATATAGGATCAATCCAGATGACGAAACCACCTTTGTTACGTTTACATCCGGCGGGAATACATACACTGTTGTAAACTATGATGCAGAAAACATGCAGGCTACTATAAGGGATTCTGCAAATACAGAGACAATTTATAATATCACCGCACAAGATATAGAGGGAGACTGGTTCAACGTCTCCTACGGCGACCACAACTATCCTCAGTTGAAGGCCTATTTCCTGCCGCCTTCAGGTGAAGCCATGCCAACCACTGGATGGGACCGTTCTGCCCAAATGGTCGAGCTTGATTTTGGAGCCTATGCAACTGTGACCAAAAATGATGACGGCAGCTATGATCCTCCATCTACCTGGACCACTGAGGCTATCACCACAACCCAGTATGCCAACCGTTCCAGCACCCTTTTCTACGACCAGGATGGTTTTGGAGCTGGTTTCCTGGAATCTGTAAATGTTGACTCTGAAGGCGTTATAACTGGAAGCTATTCAAATGGACGCATCATTTCCTTAGCACAATTGGGCCTTGCCAGATTCAATAGCCCATCGGATCTTGCAAAAGAAGGTGGAAACTTGTGGCGTGAAACCACTGCATCTGGTGCACCAATTACAGGTCAGCCGCGTACAAATGGCCTTGGCTCCATAGCCTCGAATGCCTTGGAGCAGTCAACAGTGGATATGGGCACTGAATTTGTGAGGTTAATTACGACCCAAAGGGCCTTCCAGGCTAATTCCAGGGTAATTACAACTACAGATGATATGTTGAATGAATTACTCAATATGAAAAGATAGTTTAAAATAATTACTTGATAAATTTGAGTACATTTTGTTTGAAGCCTGCATCAAAAGGTGCAGGCTTTATCTGTTTATTGCCATTATAGTTAAAGATAAATAGCCCAATAGCCACAATCCCAACAGAATCAATAGATAATCTCTTTTCTTGGTCCAACTCAATGCCCCCAATAAAACCACAGGAATCGCAGGAAAGATAATTCCTGCCACGAGTGGATGGAGGTATCTCAACAGTTCTTGGATGCCCAGAAAAAACCAAGGCCCTTTAATAAGATGCACCTTGGCGCCTGGAAGATCTATGGGAGCATGGATAAATAGAGAAATAAATATTGCAATAGATGAAGCAAGCAAGAAGGTCTTAGGCCCTAAAAGCACTTTTTTTGTATGATACCAAGTGCCTATTCCCCATATTAAACAAGTGAACAACAAATGAATTATATATATCCTATTGAGCCCTTCTTGGTCCAGCGAAGCCATTAGCCTATCGAGGGCTGTGCCTGCCAAAGGCACTGATCTTAAAAGATGCTCATAAATGGATGCTGCAGCTCGGCCTGTGGCATCAAGACGGAGTACATAGCCTGTAAAGAGGATCAATATGGCTCCTGGCAAGGTGAACACCATGATGGTCCAGTGGCCTTTGGGAGTCAAGCGCCTGGAGAAGGCCTGGTAATCCCAAAAATGGTCTATGGCATGATATAAGAGCGCTAAAAAAAAGAATTGACCCGACCAGAAATGCAGTGCACGCCAAAATGCTCCAAAGGGAAGCACTGTCTCCATTGCCACAGTTGATACAAAGGGCTCTGTCAATTCATACTGGTAATTTACCACAAAGCCGGAAAATATAGCTACAAGGAAAAAGGCCGTGGTAAGTTCCCCAAACTTAGGCATTTATAGCCCCTTTCTCTATCACAGTAGAGCCCCTTTGGGAATCAAGACCGTATAGCCTTGCCCGTTCTTTGCTACATCAACCTTTAACCTGGACAAGTCTCTTTTTGCAGGTCCTGAAATATATTTGCCCGCTGGTGAAAATTTGCTTTGATGACAAGGGCAGATAAACATTTTTTCCTGTTCAAAATATTGTACAGTGCATCCCAGGTGTGGACAGGTGCGGGACAAGGCATATGGGCCTTGTTTTGTCTCAAATAGTACAAAGGCCTTTTCTATATAAAATTGACCAGGCTTGAGCCTTTTTGAGATGTTGACTTTGATAGGAGGCCTGTATCTAACCTTACTGATAAAGGCATAGAATGGATAAGCCAGCATCACGCCCAAAAACCATACCCCTTTGGTTATCCAACTCCTTCTGTTCATTTGCGGAATATTGAAAACAGCAGCGTTAAAATTATGCTTAAGATTATAGAAGTCGCTAAAGGAAAGTAGAAGGTAAAGTTGTCCTTTTTTATCACGATATCGCCAGGAAGCCTTCCAAGCCAAGGTATCTTTGGAGCCACAATCAACACCAGGCCTATCAAAACCATTAGCACCCCAAATAATAAAAGAATCTTACCCATTTCTTGAAAAGGATTCATTATGAAAGTTCACCTCCTTTAATTTCAGATGCTTCAAACAATCTTTTGTTCAACCTCTTGGATACTTTTTCGTAGCGTTCATATTCACTGAATATACAGCCGCAGTAAGGTTGACGGTATATTTCCAGTTCTTTAGAAATTTCAATTCCTTCCATCCAACCTTTTCTAAAATCTTCATAATAAAAATTGAGCCCATATTTTTTTGCACATCTTTCACCACTGTCTTTAATGGCTTCGTGGAGCTGATATCTGCTGTAGAGCAATGTGGTGGATATGGTCTTGATCCCCAATTTTTTGGCCTTGCGGGCGGTTTGCTCAAGGCGCATGTGATAGCATATCAGGCAGCGGGCGCCATGATTTGACTCCCCTTTTAAGGCGTCAAGCCACTCCTTCAGGCCATAGCCCCTGCTGTCCCATATAAGACTCAGGTCTGTTTTGTTTGAAACCATTTCCAGTGCCTCTACACGCCGTTCAAACTCCTTAAATGGGTGAATATTGGGATTATAAAAAAAACCCAAAGGTTCAATGGATTTTTCCCTCATAACCTTTACAGGATATAGGGCACAAGGCCCGCAGCATATATGCAGCAGCACTTTTTTCATTTTATTGTTGACGATGCATCCATTTCTGCAATTTTTGCCATCTCCTGTCTTATCAATTCCAAGTTTTTGAGCCCTGTAATAAGTTTTTTGTATTCTTCAGCAGGCAATAGGTCGATTTGAATCAGCAAAGGGTCACAAAAATAAAAGGTACAGCGGAAAGGCCTTTTATGTCTGGGCAATATACAGCCCTTTTCCCCCATAAATT
>JAMOVF010000132.1 GCA_027061625.1 Deltaproteobacteria bacterium | reverse complement strand
CCGCCCAACCTTTCTCAGCCAATACTCGCGTTATGGCTGCTGTCAATGTGGTCTTGCCATGGTCAATGTGACCTATCGTACCTACGTTTACATGTGGCTTCGTACGCTCAAACTTCTTCTTGCTCATAGCCCCTACCTATCCTGAATTTTATTTTTGGCATCCTTGGCCATATTGCTTTGGCTTGCTGGAGCCCACGACCGGGATTGAACCGGTGACCTCTTCCTTACCAAGGAAGTGCTCTACCGACTGAGCTACGTGGGCCTTATTATTTGGAGCGGGAAACGGGACTCGAACCCGCAACCCTCAGCTTGGAAGGCTGATGCTCTAGCCAATTGAGCTATTCCCGCTTTGTATCAGGTAATTGGCCTGTACAAAAATTAAATGGTGGAGAGGGGAGGATTCGAACCTCCGAAGGCTTCGCCAACAGATTTACAGTCTGTCCCCTTTGGCCGCTCGGGAACCTCTCCACCGTCTTTTTGGAGCTGGCGATGGGACTCGAACCCGCAACCTGCTGATTACAAATCAGCTGCTCTACCAATTGAGCTACGCCAGCCCGATTCGAAACGAGAATAATAGCCTAGATTTTTAAAAAAGCAAGTTTTTTTTGCTATCAAGCTATAATATAAGAGTACTTAAAAAAAGCGGCCTCATCTACAGAGGCCGCTTGAAAAACTATTACATAACACAACAGTATTAATGATCTTCGTCTGGCTCTCCAGGCAGTTCCATTCCAAAGCCAGCCTTTCCTGCCTTTACATCGGCTGCATAACGTTGGAATACGTAAGCAGTAGTCCGGTAAAGGAGATGGGCAAACTTGGTATACGGAAGAGCAAGAAACAAGGTAGCCACACATCCTAAATGGAGCCAATAGGTAGGATAAGCGATATACCTAATTCCAATAAGCCTGAATATCTCTGAAGCCAGACCTGTAACACCTACGGCAAAGATCAACCAAATCAAGTTCCAATCTTGTTCAGAACTCTTGAATACACCTTCTTTAGTTTTTTGTTCCCTCATGGTTTTCAGCATCCAAATACCAGCTATAAGCATAACTGCTCCTATATTACCCAATATTTTAATTGGGTTATAAAGGGCAAGAGGAGAATGAAACCCAGCGCTTGGGAACAAATTACCAAGGATGTCTGCATAAAACATGGCTAAGTTAGTTACTATGAACAATATTATAAATGCCCAAAGAGTCCATAAATGGCCTTGTGCACGTTCTGCAGCCACCCCACATTTTTTAAATCTTTCATGGGCCAATATCTCTTTTACCGCTGGAACAACATATTCCTTGAAAAGCGGACCCAAAGCTGGCCGTGGTGCAGTGCCTGTATAAGATTCACCAAGCCCAGCACCTTTAGAAATATCTTCCCAGAAACGAGTAATACCTTTATATGACACCCAGGCCACAAAACCTGCTAGAGAAAGATATATAATGTCAATGGGTATTACACTCAAAAACTTGTGATACTCAACAGTTCCTTTGGGAATCGGCCATGATTCTCCTGTAACAAATGACCAAATCAAAGCCACAAAAAGCACCACTACCATGGATGCAATCACTGTGGTGATCATTCCCTTACTAGTGCTCAATAGGTTCGCCAGTGATTTTGGCTCTGCATAATACTTGATAGCATTTACTCTAATAGCACCTAATACATCACCAGGCTTTGCATCCCGTGGGCAATAAGCACTGCAATCGCCGCATTGATGGCACAGCCAAACGTCAACATCTCCAGAGACCTTTGAGGCAAGTCCCCACTGGGTCCACAACATCTCTTTCCTTGGAAATGGACTTTCCTCAGTGGAGAGCGGACAGACGATAGAACACGTAGCGCACTGATAACACCTATTAACGGTATCTCCGCCCGCCTCCATAACACCCTTGACAAAATCAAGGTCCGGTTTGATTTTTGTATATTCCGACATTGTATATACCTCCTACCAGCCTTTGAAGGGGTTGGGACCCATCCCAACGACTTCCTCAACAAATTCATTTATAATTTCTGGCACCTTGTCATATTCATCAATAGCGACTTGTGCCAGTTTTACCCTTTCTGGCTCCATTCCCAGTGAATTAAGTGTTTCTGCAACATTCTCCATTCTACGGTTAGCCAACTCACTGCCTTTTACAAAATGGCACTGATAGTCTTCACCATATTTACAACCCAGCAACAAGGCGCCATCCATTCCACTTGACATAGCATCCTTGATCCAAGCCACATTCACAGATCCAAGACAACGCACCGGAATAATCCTGGGAAGAGGTGACCATGTATGCCCCCTTCTGGCTGCCATGTCAAGCGCAGGATAAGCATCATTTTCACAAGCAAAAATAATCATGCGCAATTTATCTTCATCGTCATCTGGCACCTCGATAGACTTGATCATGGAACCTACGATGTCGATATTGTAATCTTTAAAGCCTATAATGCGCTCAGGGCATGCCCCCATACATGTTCCACATCTACGGCAACGTGTAGGATTCGGTTTTGGAGTGCCCTTTTCATCATCATCGAGAGCACCAAAGGGACATTCTTCTGTACACCGTTTACACTGGGTACAACGCTGGAAATAGAAGTCAGGATAGTCATAATCCCATGTACGAGGATGAACAGCATGACCTTCCCTAATAGCCTGCAAACACTGAATTGACTTTAAGGCTGCTCCAACTCCATCTTCCATGGACTCTTCAATAGTTAATGAACGGCGTACACCTCCTGCTGCATAAACGCCTGTACGCCTTGTTTCATATGGGAAGCAAATGAAATTAGAATCACAATAACCACCGAAGAGTTCTAAATCCCTAAAGGCTGGTCCCTGGCGATAGGCAAAATTAATAACTGCTTCATCCCTTGTGGTCGGGACCATTCCTGTAGCCAATACCACCATATCTACATCAACGCTGATATTTTCACCTAAAATGGTATCTTCAACATTGACTGTCAGATTACCAGATCCATCATCAGCAACCTCTGTTACCGCGCCTTTGGTCAGGAAGATACCTGGATCATTCTGCAGTCCCTTGTAGAAATATTCATATTGGCCTACCGTCCTCATATGCTGATAAAAGATATAAGCCTTGCCATCCTCAGGCTGATCTTCCCTAAGCATTTTGGCCTGCTTTAAAGCCACCATGCTCGTTACTGCAGATGCATATGGGAAATCTGAGTCATCTTCTTTGCCGCCAGGACTGAGAACAAAGGCCACTGACTTGACCTCTTTTCCATCAGATGGACGAGTCACTTTGCCTTCTTTTGCCATCTTCTCAAAGGCAAAATTAGTCACCACATTGGGATTTCCCCAAGCCAAATGCGGGAATTCATCCTCAGCTGGCTCATAAGGCTTCCAACCTGATGACAGCACGACAGTGCCGAACATTTCGGCATTGGGATCAACTTCCATGTAATCCCTACGCCCCTCATTTTTCTCCTCATATTTCTTTTTCTGCTCTTCCGCACTCAGCTCGTTACCATTCTCATCAAGTTTTTCTTCTTCAGTTAAAGGAACAGGGGCATCCCACTCACTTTTTGTGCCAGCAGGTTTTAAGCTCACCCTGAATTCACCAGGCTCTCCGGCTGTGCGGGCTACTTCCGTTGAGGTCTTAACAGTGATCTTGTCATTGGCTTCCACTTGAGCAATAAGATCATCTACAACGGGATCGGCCAAAGTAGAATAATCTGGTCCAAGAGGAATTTGTTTTCTGAAATATTTGGCGTTTCCACCCAATTCCGCTTCTTTCTCAACAATAAATACCTCATAACCTGCATCAGCAGCATCCAAAGCCGCCTTCATGCCAGTCACACCGCCACCTATCACAAGCAGACGGTCATATAACTGTTCCAGCTTGAAGGGTTCCGGCATCTCAACTTTTTCCATTTTGGTTACATACATACGTATGTAATCCTCAGCGAGCTCCTGAATGTGTTCTTTTTGAGCTTCAGCATCTTCAGCATTGGGATCTATCTGATGTGACCACGCAACCAATTCCCGCAGCCCCACCTTATCTACATAGACTCCTGGGAAATCTAGGTAATCAAATTCATAACGGGGTGAATAGCCTGCTAAAATAATTGCATTCAGCTCTTCTGAATCTATGTCAGACTTAATCATGGCTGCAGCAGATTCTGAATACAGATCATCCACAGCCTTGGCCACTTTGACCCCTAATTCCCCGGTGGCAAGCTCTATCAGCTTGTCCACATCTACAGCTTCTTTTATTCCATCACCAGTATATATGTACAATCCAATATTTTTTGACATTATCCTGCCCTCCTAACAACCTGAATTGCTTTTAATGCAGCGGCTGTAGCGCTCTGTGCTGATGAGACAACATCAATGGGTCTCTTGGCACATCCACAAGGAATGATACCATCTTTCTCTACTACAAAGCCATCCTGATCATATTCAATACCAGGAATCTTGCTTTCAGCACCTACAGGCTGCATTCCAGTAGCCAGGACAGCCAACTCTACTTCCTGTTCCACTCTGCCGCCGCCAATTGTATCCTCTGCAACAAGGATCACATTTCCAGGTTCATTGCCAGCCTTTATATCAGCAACTTTGCCTTTAATGAAATGAACCTTATCATCTGCCTTTATCTTTGAATAGAAGTTTTCGTACTTCCGTCCTGGAGAGCGAATATCAATGTAAAACACATATATTTCAGAATCAGGATTCTGCTCCCGCAAATAGGTGATCTGTTTCAATGTTGCCATACAGCAAATATAGGAACAAAAGGCAAGATGGTTTTCATCCCTGGAGCCAGCACACTGACAAAAACCGATAACTTTGGGCTCTTCATTATCAGATGGCCTGACAACTTTGCCATTTGTGGGCCCTGATGGTGAAGCCATACGTTCAACCATCATATTGGTGACTACATTATCAAATTCTGAAAAGTGGAGGTTGTCCATATTATTTGGATCATAAGGCTTCCACCCGGTAGCCATAACAATAGCACCCACATTGAGAGTAACCGTTTCCGGCTGTTGTGAAAGATCCACACATCCTGCAGGCATAGCATCAGCTATAGTTTTCCCCTCATCTGAAGTAGCAATAGATGGATCAATTACGCACTGATTAGGATAGGCCATGGGATGAGGCATATAAATGCCCTTCCTTTTATCCATGCCGAAATTAAACTCATTCGGCAGTTCTGTGGATGCTGCTTCTTCTCCGGGTTTACAGTTAGTACATTGTGGCGTGGTGTACCTTGGATTGACAGTTACCTCTACGGTGTAGTTGCCTGGCTCGCCGCTAACAGAGGTAATATCAGCCAATGTATAAAAAGTAAGTCTTGGATTGGTTTTGAGTCGCTTAAAGTTAATTTCCAATCCACAAGTAGGTGGACAAAGCTTTGGAAAGTACTTGTTGAGCTGGGCAACCCTTCCTCCAAGATAACTTTCCTTCTCAACCAAATAGACATCGTAGCCCGATTCAGCGGCTTCCAACGCAGCAGTCAAACCGCTGAAGCCGCCGCCAACCACTAAAATGCTATTACTCATATCATTACTCCTTTTCTCCCTGTAAGGATTTATTTACTGCTTCAAGGCCCAAAGCTCAAGGTTCATACTTATAAACCTTCAGCTTTGAACCTTATTAAAAATTATGAAAAATCCCAGGTGCCTACATCAAGGCACCTGGGAGTCATTTTAAGGCATCATACCAAAGATCTTCACAGATTAATTACCTAATTAATCAGGAATAATCTGATAACATTTCTTCTTAAAGACACTCCATTCTCCACTCTTTGGATCATACTTTGAGTTTACAAAGCATTTCCATCCACCGGCATCATAGTCTTTATCATCAGCCTGCATAAAGTCACCGCGATAGTAGAAGCCGGGATAACGGCTTTCTTCACGGAACTGAATATGACGGAGGTGACTTTCTACTGTCCAAATCCTGTGCAAATTCTCCCATGCACGGAGAAGCTCATGAAGACCGCCAGCTGCCATCTTCTCAGAGTCCTCACGGAGCCACTGTAGATGCTGCATTGCGATCTCGAGCAACTTACCATTTGTCATGTAGTATGGTGACCAACCTCCACCGTACTCATCGGTGTATTTCATCAAGCGCTCCATCATGTGGCGTGGCTTGATGTAGTTGGGGTTGACCATTTCATCAGTGGTCTTCTGATAGTGCTCATAGTACCAAGTCACTGGCTTATAGATCTCTGCCTTCAAGTCATCAGCGCTTACTGCCAAAGTAGGAGTGAAGTCAGCATTGTCGCGGATGTAGCGAGCCATTGCTTTGGCTGCAATGCGGCCTTCAGAATGGGCGCCAGAGGAGAACTTATGACCAGAAGCTCCGACACCGTCACCAGCGGTGAAGAGGCCATTAACTGTGGTCATCCTGTTGTAACCCCATTTGTACTCATCGGGTACCCAGTCTTCATTTGGTCCGCTGACCCAGATGCCGCAGCAACCAGAATGGCTACCAAGCATATAAGGCTCAGTGGGCATAATCTCAGAACCAACCTTCTCAGGCTCAATGTTCATTGAGGCCCAGAGACCAGCCTGACCAACTGACATGTCGAG
>JAMOVF010000131.1 GCA_027061625.1 Deltaproteobacteria bacterium | reverse complement strand
ACTATTTCCAGGCACTGTTAACCTGCCACCTCCTCAACTATTTTTTGAGCCACTTGTGTAGGATTCATGAAATCGGTCTCAATGGCCATATCTGAATAATTTTCGTAGAGAGGATAACGTTCCAGCATTGTTTGCTCAATCTCTTCTTCCATTGTAGAGCCGTTATTTGTCAGTCTTGGCCGCTGCATTTGCGAGGTACTGTCTTGGGCAATGCGCGCTAAAATGGTTTCCGGGCTTGCCTTAAGCCAAACCACCAATGCCTTTTTCTTGATTAAAGGCCAAACTTCTTTATGCACTACTGCACCGCCTCCGCATGAAACAACAACCGGCTCCTCCCTGGCTGCCAATATTGAAAGTGCTTGCTGTTCAAGCTCCCTGAAGGCATTCCACCCATCCTCTGCCACAATTTCTGCTATCTCTTTTCCTGCTTCCCGTTTAATCAACTCATCAAGGTCTATAAAGGGCACTTCCAATATTTCAGCTATCTCTTTTCCAATGATACTCTTACCGGTGGCACGGTATCCAATCAAATAGATGGGTTTCTTCATTATGGTTGAGCTGTTCCCAGCATTGTGTACCACCTGTCCCAAAAATCAGGGAAGGATTTGGCTACACATCCTGGGTCCTCTATTATCAGCCCAGGCACTTTCAGGCCAGCGACTGCGAAACACATGGCTATACGGTGATCATCATAAGTATTGATAACAGCAGGCTTGAGCGGCTTGCCGCCTTCTATAATGAGGCCATCTGGCAGTTCTTTTACAGCGCCTCCCATTTTGGACAGTTCAGTGGCAACTGCCTTCAGCCTGTCCGTCTCTTTGATCCTCAAGTGAGCCACATTTTTGATTTCTGTTGTGCCTGCAGCAAAGGCAGCAACCACAGCAAGGGTGGGAACCATATCTGGCCATTTGGACATATCTGTCTCTATGGCCCCCAGCTTACCATCAGCAGGGCCCCTGACAGTGGTAGTAGAAGAATTTTTGATTATTTCACAGCCCATTTCAGCCAGCAGGTCTACAAAGGCAGAGTCTCCTTGCAAGGAATCAGCAGGGAGATTTTCTATTGTCACTTCACCTCCAGTAATTGCTGCTGCAGCAAAGAAATATGAGGCACTTGAAGCATCTCCTTCCACTTGATATTCGATGTTTTTGTAAGATCCCTTTGGTATGGTAAAGGTGTTGCCTTTTTCTTGTACCTCAATTCCAAAGGCGTCCATTACTGCGATAGTGAGATCCACATAGGGCCTGGACACAAGGCCGTCTAGCTCTACTAAAGCTTGTTCAGCACAATATGGCCCAGCCAGAAGCAGCGATGAAAGGTATTGGCTGCTCTTTTTAGCTCGAAGAAGGCAGCGGCCGCCCTTTAGCCCCTGGGCCTTGATTAAGACAGGAGGACAGCCGCTTTCTTTTTCGGAAAAAGCAACTGCTCCCCATTGATTCAGGGCATCAAGCAGGGGCTGAATTGGTCTTTCTGCCATGCGTTCCGTACCGTAAAGGCGGTACCAGCCCTTTCCAAGCCCTACAATAGAGGCCAAAAATCTTATGCCTGTACCATTATTTCCCATGTATAATTGCAAGGGATCAATGTCATTTGTTCCACCATTTGTTATGGAGCCGCCTGTTCCTTTCACAGATAAGTTGCCGCCTTCGGCATTGATATTTGCTCCCAATTTCTTCAAACTGTCACTCAATAGCAAAATATCTTCGCTATTAAGGGGATCTTTGAGCAAGGATGTGCCTTTGGCCAAAAAGGCGGTTATCAATGCCCTCTGGGTTATACTCTTTGATCCAGGCACCTTGAGGCTTGCCTTAACAGGCCCATTGGCAGACGGAACTTTTATCTCTTTTTGACTCAAATACATTGTGTCACTCATTTGATTTTTTCAAAGTTTTGTAGAGGGCACGCTCCATAACCTCTGCAGGGGCTTGCATCCCTGTCCAGAGTTCGAATTGAGCTACTGCCTGAAAAAGTAGCATTCTCAAGCCGGTGATAGTTTTGCAACCTGCTGCCTCAGCCTCTTTGAGGAGTTTTGTTTTAAGTGGAGAATAAACGATATCCATTACTATAGGATACTTTGGCAGCAACTCGGCAGGAATAAGAGACGTGTCCTGATTTGGCTCCATTCCTACCGAGGTGGTGTTCACCACAATATTTGCTTCTACATCTGGAAGCTCATCAAAACTGTACCAGCGAGCATCAAATTGTTCAGCCAGATCCTTTGCCTTTTCCAGAGTCCTATTTGCTATAAGCACCCTGGCTCCTCGTTCTGTAAGGCCTGCCACAACAGCCCTTGCAGACCCTCCTGCTCCAAGTACCAAGACCTTTTTTGTATCAAGCCTTCCAGCGCCCTCCTCAAGGGCCTTAACTGCGCCTATCCAGTCAGTATTCGTGCCTAGCAGCCTGCCATTTCTATTAATAATGGTATTCACTGCCCCAATTTTCTTGGCAACAGGGTCAATTTCGTCCAGAAATTTCATTACCGATTCCTTGTGAGGAACTGTTACAGAAACTCCTTTTATGCCCAAGGCCCTTATACCCTTTACCGCATCTTCAAGATCGGTAACATCAAAAGCGAGATAGACGTTATTAAGCCCTGTGGCCTTGAATGCGCTGTTATGCATCACCGGGCTGAGACTATGGGCTACTGGATGGCCTATAATACCATATAGGCCTGTGGATGAGTCAGGTATGCTATTTTTTTTCTGTTTCTGGTTCATCAAAGCTGCGCCTTTACCCAGTTAAGCAGGCTTCCAGAGGCCAAGATTTGGCGCTCTCTTTCAGAAAGATCAAGCCTTGCCTGGAATGTGGTACCATCCTCCCGTCTTATGGTAACAGTGTCTGCCCCGCCTAGAAGGGCCTGCCTTACTCCAGGTATGGTCAGTATTTCCCCTTGAGAAATAGTGTCATAGTCTGAAGGATCAATAAATGTCAGCGGGAGAATTCCGAAATTTATTAGGTTTGCCTTGTGTATTCTAGCAAAACTCTTGACCAGCTTTGCCCGCACACCAAGATACCGGGGTGCAAGGGCAGCGTGTTCCCTTGAAGATCCTTGGCCATAGTTTTCCCCTCCAACTATGATGGAAGGCGAAGTTTCCTTGGCCTTTTTCGAAAAATCAGGATCTATCTGTGAAAAGACATACTCGCTTATTGCAGGCACGTTGCTGCGCAGAGGCAAAATCTTGCTGCCTGCAGGCATAATGTGGTCTGTAGTGATGTTGTCTTCCAATTTAAGCAGGACCGTGCCTTCAAGCTCTTCAGGCATTGGATCAAATTCCGGCAAGGGTTTAATGTTTGGCCCCCTTATAATCTCCACATTAGAACCATCTGGAAGCGGGGGGATGATGCCATTGTCATTGATAATGAATTTTTCAGGCATATCAAGTTCTGGAGCCGCTCCAAGCTCTCTGGGATCTGTAATTTCACCTTTGATTGCTGAAGCAACTGCAGTCTCAGGGCTGCATAGATATACCTGGTCATTCTTTGTACCGCTTCTCCCTGGAAAGTTCCTGGTAAAGGTGCGCAGGCTTATGGTATCTGTAGCAGGAGCCTGGCCCATGCCGATACATCCTAGGCATCCGCTCTGATGTATTCGTGCTCCTGCGTGAATAAGCGATTTAAGCACTCCTGTTTCATCACCATTTTCAAGCACCTGACGGCTGCCCGGATTTATTTCAAAACTTACATATGGACTTATCTGGCGGGTTTCCAAGGCCTTTGCCGCCACCATCAAATCGCGCAAAGAAGAATTGGCACAGGAGCCTATAATCACTTGGGAAACTGGTTTTCCCGCGACTTCACGCACAGGAACCACATTGTCTGGGGAAGATGGACATGCAATCATGGGTTCCAGGGAAGAGAGATCCAATTCAATTACTTCGGCATATTCGGCTTCAGCATCTGCTTCCAAAGGTTGCCAATCTGCTTCCCTGCCTTGCGCAATGAGAAATTGCCTGGTGACTTCGTCTGATGGAAAGACTGTGCCTGTGGCCCCCAGCTCTGTGCCAAGATTGGCAATAGTCGCCCTGTCCGGCACAGAAAGGGTGGCAACACCTGGACCAAAATATTCCATTACTTTGCCAACGCCTCCTTTCACAGTGAGACGCCTTAAAAGTTCTAATATAATATCCCTGGCCGAAACCCATGGCGAGAGTGTACCCTTCAGATGAACGCCTACTACTTGAGGCATATTTAAAAAGAAAGGCTGACCTGCCATGGCCATGGCGACATCAAGCCCGCCTGCACCCATGGCCAGCATTCCGCAGCCGCCAGCTGTAGGGGTATGGCTGTCTGAACCAAGCAAGGTCTTGCCTGGGACTGCAAATCTTTCCAGATGTACCTGATGGCAAATGCCATTGCCGGGTTTAGAGAAAAAAAGTCCATATTTTGCTGCAATAGATTGTAAAAAGCGGTGGTCATCCGCATTTCTGAAGTCAGATTGAAGCAAATTGTGGTCTACGTAACTGACGGATAGCTCAGTCCTTACCCTGTCTAGGCCAGTTGCCTCAAATTCTAAATAGGCCATGGTGCCAGTGGCATCCTGGGTGAGCGTCTGGTCTATTTTGATTCCTATCGGCTTTCCAGGCGTCATCTCGCCTTCTATCAAGTGGTCTTTTATTATCTTTTCCGTGATTGTAAGTCCCATTAACTCTGCTCCTTAACAATAATAGCCATCTATTATATGCAGCACCATTGCCTCAGGCAACCTTGACATTGCCAGAGCAAGACTGATATTAACTACCAAGGAAATCAAAAATCAAATAATCTCAGCCAAAAAGGAGGGGCTGCCATGATCGAAATTAAAAAGATTCTTTTCCCTGTGGATTTCACTGCTAGTTCAAAAAAGGTACTTCCATATGTGAAGTACATGGCTGATAAATTGGGTGCGCGAATTCACGTGTTACATGTGGTATTGGGCCCCGAGGAATTTACCGGTTTTGAAATGGGTGCTGCCTGGTTTTCCTCTATCGAGGGTGAACTGCTCAAGGGTGCTGAAAAGGCCATGGCAAGATTTCTAAAAGAGGATATGGCTGGAATGGACGTTGATTCTTCTGTGCTTATTGGAGAGCCTGTGGATGCTATAGTCGATTCCATAGATAAGTTTGGAGTAGACATGATCATTATCGGAACACATGGGAGAAAGGGCCTTGAAAAGATAATGTTTGGTTCAGTAGCAGAAGGTGTTGTAAAGAGAGCAACAGTGCCTGTTCTTACAGTAAATCCTTTCAAGACTAAATCATAAAGAAAATTGAAGGGATGCCCCATGCCCAGAAAAATTATGCAGGGTATCCCTTCTCCCTTTTAAGGAAAATATTTGAGTCTAGCTACCAAGGCATCTCACAACGAAAGCGGCAGTGAGGGATTTACTCTTATAACTACACACTTGAACGCTGATTTTGACGCCTTGGCTTCTGCCTTTGCGGCCACCAAACTCTATCCCAACTCCAAAATAGTACTTCCTGGTTCACAAGGACGCAGTCTGAGAGATTTTTTTGTGCGTTCAGGCGGTTATTTTGTGGATGTTGCCAGACTGAAAGAAGTTGACCTTACAAAGGTTAAAAGATTGGTTGTTGTGGATATTGCTCAAAAATCCCGTTTGGGGCCTTTGGCTCAGCTTTTGGATAATCCAGATATTGAGGTGCATCTTTATGACCATCATCCCCTGGAAGATAAAAATATCAAGGCGCATAAGGTGTTCCACAAGCAAGTGGGGGCAAATACCACCTTAATGGTGGAACTGCTAAGGAAAAAAAATATAATACTCACCCCTGATGAAGCCACTTTTCTTGCCTTGGGTATATATGAAGATACTGGTTCCTTTACTTTTGCCACCACAACACCGGAAGATATGGAGGCAGCGTCATTTCTGCTCAGAAAAGGTGCAGATCTTACTGTTATAAGCGATTTGCTAGGTCACCGTTTTACCCCTGAGCATGTGGAGCTTTTGAACGATCTTTTGAATACTGCTGTCACCTATACTATGGCAGGCATTCCCATAACAGTTGCTAAGACATCCACACCCAAATATGTAGAGGATTTTGCGGTCATTGTGCATGAGCTGATGGACATGGGAAAGTTGAGGGTAGTGTTTGCCCTGGTACTCATGTCTGATCAGGTGTTGATTGTGGGCCGCAGCAGGGAAGAAAGGGTAGACGTTGGAGCAGTGTTGAAGGAATTGGGAGGGGGCGGACATGCCATGGCTGCGTCGGCCACATTGAAAGGGTTTACCCTTGCTGAGGCTGAAGAAAAGCTTATCGCAGCCCTTCATAAGATATTGGGAACCGAGCCCAAAGTAAGGGATATAATGAGTTCTCCTGTGCTTTCTATATCTCCCGATGCCACTATTGATCAGGCCCAGCAGCTGCTTACACAATATGGAATTACAGTTTTGCCGGTGGTGAAAGATGAAAGAATTCTAGGCATTATTTCACGCAGGACTGTGCAAAAGGCCCTTTACCATGGGCTTCATAGTGAGACTGTGCAGGAATATATGACCGAGGAGTTTTTGACCGTATCTCCTGATGATACCTTTGCCAGGGTACAAGAAATCATA
>JAMOVF010000130.1 GCA_027061625.1 Deltaproteobacteria bacterium | reverse complement strand
GATATTTAAAGGCATGGGGGCAAAGGAACGGGCAGAGACTGTGGAGCAAGGCCTTAAAAAACTACAAGAACTGATGTCTCAAGCCAGTGAATAGCCCTCCTGGGTCAAGTATTGCGATGGATATGGGCCAACGGACTTGGCCCATAGGGCCTGGAGAAAGCTTCTGACTAAGAGCCAGCAGCTTTTCTTGTATAGGCTCCAGATTCAAAGTTTGATAGCTGCTTCCCTTTTTAAATTTGCTGAGGCCGCACACATGGCTTGCGCCTTGAAAAAAAGTGGGGATGCCATATGTGCGGCAATTTACCGGCCTTGCTGAATAGAGGCGGCATTCCTTTGCCTTTTTAGATAACAAAGGACACCTGATCCTCATTTTTGATATGTCTGTTCCCATTTCTTTCAGCTTATGCCATTGGACATTGAATTTTTCCGCCGCCCGTATTATCTCGCGCTTATCTCTCCGGTCAAGGCTGGAAAAGGCTATATTGATATTCACCGCCTCTATTAAGGAAATATCAAAAAAGGCATGGCAGCAATCTGAACAGCCTTTTCGGCATACCACCTGTTTTGGATATTTTTGTTTGACTTCCTGCACAGAATGATCGCAAAGCTCAAATATTGTATATAGTTCCTTAAAAGGATTTTTTATTTCTGACATGTCTATAAATTCCCAAAAAAAATTTCTGAATACAAACCGCCGGAATTGTATCAGATGTGGTACATGCTGCCAAAAAGGTGGACCTGCCCTGCATAAGGCAGACCGGAAGTTAGTCCTTAATGGCCATCTTAAACCAATTGACTTGGTCACTTTCCGCACTGGGGAACCAGCAGTGAACCCTTATCAAAAAACTATAATAGAATTGCCTTGCGAAATGATCAAGATTGCTGGGGTAACAGACACTTCCTGGCAATGCCGCTTCTATTCAAAAGATCAATCTGCGTGCTTGATCTATAAATACAGACCCTTAGAATGCAAGACTCTGAAATGTTGGGAACCTGAAGAGGTAGCTGCTCTATTTCTCAAAGATATGTTGTCCAGATCAGACCTTATCCCTCCCAAAAATCCTATTTGGGAAATTATAACAGCCTATGAAAAAACATTTTCTATATCTCTGATAACAACTATCTCAAGAGAAGCTGCATCTGGAATAAAAGAAGCTACTCAGGAGCTCAAAAAAATGGAAAAACTCGATATACAATTCCGAAACAAAGTAGCAAGCACCTTTGATCTAACTATTCCTTCACTTAACTTTTTCCTTGGCCGTCCTATTCATTCATTAATAGGCTCCTTTATGGGCTAAATAAAAAGGGCACAGCTCCCCATTTAAGAAAACTGTGCCCATTAATTTAAACGCACTAAAGTATTTTAGTCTTCGAAGGCCTCTTCTAAGCCTTTCCCCATTCCAGGAACACCATACATTGTTGTGCTTCCTGAGGAGAAAAACTCAAGTTTGCCCTCGCGCACCAACTCGTTGGCCGCATTTTTTACTTCCCGTGGCTTTGCCTCTGGCATTGCCTTATACAAGTCCTTAATATACATCTTTGATTTATGCTTGGACTTCTTTGTGGCAAATTCCAGGATTTTTTGTTTCAATTCTTCTCTATCAACTGCCATTTTTCTTTGCCTCCCCCTCTTTTAGAGGTTGTCAGTGTGAACAGACCATTTGAACTGAGTGGTTGTATGATAAGTATCATATGCCAACCTGTAATCATCAATAGATTTGTCAGTAAATGGTATATCACATTTTTCAAAGAAGCGCTCCCAGCCAATCCTTTCTGCCCATTCACCCAAACGCTCATATTTATTAGCATCAGCTGAATAAACTTCCAGAATATTTCTGATGGCCTTTACAGTGCTGGGCCATCTTGGTGGCTCATTGGGAATATAAGGAATAACCAGCTTGGAGAACTTGGGTGCGCTAACCCTGTTGGAAATTTTACCTCCAACCAAAATTGCGATACCGTCACCTTCGCCATCTGCCAAAGGCATAGCTGGACACATAGTGTAGCAGTTACCGCAGAACATACAACGGTCATTATTGACCCTAACAGTCTTGACCTTTTCACCATTGATTTCCACAGTAGCTGGCTTAATGGCTCCCAAAGGACAAGCTGCAACAGCCAAAGGAATCTCACACACATGGGAAACACGATCATCCTCAACCAAAGGTGGTTTTCTGTGAATTCCGAGGATGGCTATATCGGAACAATGGACAGCACCACACATATTGAGGCAGCATGCCAAGGCTATCCTGACCTGGGCAGGCAACTTATGGCTGCCAAAATATTCATAAAGATCATCCATAACAGCCTTGACTACACCTGATGCATCAATAGCCGGAGTATGGCAGTGAACCCATCCCTGGGTATGGACAATATTTGTTACAGAAGCGCCTGTGCCGCCCACTGGGAACTTATTGGAACCGCCTGGGAATTTACGCCCAGCCAGATCATCCAAAAGGGCCCTCAGCTGATCCTCTGAAGTCACATGGAACTCTATATTGTTACGGGTGGTCCACCTAACATGACCTTCGCAGAATTTATCAGCAATTTCTGCTACTTCACGAATCAAATCGGTAGTCATAAGGCGAGCAGCACCACATCTTACAGCCCAAACCTCATCGCCGGTCTCACTGGTATATTTTATAACACCAGGCTGTACAATCTCATGGCTCTTCCATTTTCCATAATTCTTTTTGATTACTTCTGGAAAGAACTGTTCATAATGTGGAGGACCGATGTCTGTAATACGGTTCTCCATAGGCTTTTTAGGGTTGTACAGCTTTTCAGCCAGTTCTGGATCATAAGGCTTATCTAACAACTCAGACAAGTTGGTATTATCTATGCTCATTATATTCTCACCTCCTAATGCTTTAGGTTCAATTTAGGCAGCGTGACGTGCACGGAATGCTTTAACATCGCGCTCCCAGCCGCCTTCAACCTCGTCTTCAGACCAGAAGACATAGGGATTTGACCTGGGTTCTTTAACCATCTGTGGAATGGGTTTCAGTTTAGCGCGCCTGATGAACTCCTGCAGGCTTTGACGCTGAATGAGCTCACCAAAACGCTCACGGTTTTTACCTTCTTCCATCCACCACATCCAGATCTCATCTACGAAATCTTTAAAGTCATCATAGGGAGGCTCCATTTTGATAAATGGAATAGCCAAGGTGGAAAGTTGAGCGCCATCCAGGATTGGAGCCTTGGCTCCCACCAGAATGGTTGCACCAGTATCTACACCTGGACGCAAGGCCTCTGGCATAACGTTAATACAGTGCATACAGCGTGTGCACTCACGATTGTCTATCTTCAGCTCATCACCTTCCATCCACATGCAATTTGTTGGACAAAGGTCAATGACTTCTTTCTGGATATCAAAAGCGCCCCAGTCACGATCGCTGTGAGAACCAGCATTAGGTTTCAATTCACCGCCGACATATGCCTTAACGGCTTCCTGATCTATACGGATATCGTCACGCCATGTTCCAATTATAGAACAGTCTGACCTTGCAATAGCTGCAACACAGTCATTGGGGCAACCAGAAACCTTGAATTTGAATTTGTACGGAAAAGCAGGCCTATGAAGCTCATCCTGGAAAGTCTGAGTCAAGTCATAGCAGATATCCTGGGTGTCAATACAAGACCATTCACATCTTGCCTTACCTATACAGCATGAGGGAGTACGCAGGTTTGATCCGGAACCGCCCAGGTCTGAACCAAGCTGATGTGTAAGGTCATAGAAAATAGGCTCCAGCTGGTCAGTCTTAGTGCCCAGCAGAACCATGTCACCAGTAGACCCATGGAAGTTTGTCATACCGCTTCCACGATGATCCCAGATGTCGCACAGCTTGCGCAGATATTTACTTGTATAAAACTTACTGGCAGGCTGATTGACACGCACTGTATGAAAGTGCGCTATGCTTGGAAACTGGTCTGGCACATCTGAATACCTTCCAATAACACCACCACCATAACCGAAAACACCTACAATACCGCCATGCTTCCAATGGGTTTCCTTGTGTTTAAAAGACAGCTCGAGTTGACCGAGGAGATCCAGGCACTCCTGCTTCCCCTTCAACCCCATTTGTTCAATGTCGTCCGCAAAACTTGGCCACGGCCCACTCTTCAGGTCATCGACCATCGGAGTGTCATGCTTCTTGACATCAGCCATAGAGTTATACCTCCTTAATGGTATTTTTCCGTTTTTTTCAGAAGACCCGGTTTTCTCCCGGCCTTGAATAAACTAAATGAACGCTCATTCGGTACATAATAAACGTCTTTTTCACAGGTGAAAACTTTTATAATCTTTGTATAGCTTTTTTGTCAAGCCCGTTTTCCTATTTATTTTCAACTTTTTTCACATAGTTGTTAGACCCCAAAACAAACAGGATTTTTATATTATATTTTCAGTAAGTTAAAAACCATTGACACAAATGATCTTTTTTTCACAATCCATAGTTATTGAATCCAGATTCATTTCAAAACATATTTCCAACAAAGACAACAAATATTTTACTCCTTTTTCAATACGTATTATTGTAGTGCACTTCTTCTAAACCAAAAAGCTTTTAGGAATAAAAAAGAAAAGGACAATTATGGACAATAAATGTTGTGATTTGCACACCCACACAATTGCTTCAGACGGATCAGACACACCCACCGATTTAGTAAAAAAAGCAGCTTTCGCACAGCTTTCAGCTGTAGCTATAACTGATCATGACACAGTGGAAGGTGTTGAAGAGGGACTTGAAGCTGCAAACGACTTCCCAATAGAGGTGTTGCCTGGGATTGAATTTAGCGTAATTGCCCCCAAAGGCAATATGCATGTCTTGGGCTACCTCATAGATACCCAAAACCCAGACCTGCTTAAAGTCATCAAAAAAGTGCAAAATGCAAGGGCTGAGCGCAACCCCAAGATACTCAAAAAACTGGATGAACAGGGAATCCATATCTCGGAAATGGAACTCAAAGAAATGGCCCAGGGCGGTCAGATTGGAAGGCCTCACATAGCCCGCGCATTAGTTAATCATGGCTATGTAAAATCTGTTTCAGACGCCTTTGAAAAATTCCTCAAAAAAGGGGCGGCTGCCTATGTGCCCAAATCCATATTAATTCCACAAGATGCCTTTGAGGTAATCCATAAAGCAGGAGGTGTGGCCGTTCTTGCCCACCCCATATCACTGAAATTCACCTCTCCTTCTGAGCTCGATGGTTTTATATCCCAATGGATTGAACAAGGCCTAGACGGCATCGAGTGCTACTACAGTGAACACAGCGATGAAATAACAAAAATCTGCCTTGCCCTTGCTGAAAAATATGATCTTGTTGCCACAGGCGGCAGTGATTATCACGGAAAGGCAAAGCCCTATATCAAATTGGGAGTAGGAAAAGGCAATTTGCGAGTTCCAGAAAAGTGTGTTCAGGAGTTGAAGAAACGCAAGGCTCAACTTTTTGGCTGATTGATGAACATTTTAACTAGTTTTTTATTACTGCTTCTCTGTACGCTCCATCCATTGGCAGTGTCCGCAGATGAAACACCCGAATATGGAGACATGATTATTGTGGGCAGCATTGGAGATGCCTCTGTCCTCATTCCCATGCTGGCCTCCGATGCTACCTCTCATCAAATTGCAGGGCTCATCTTCAACGGCTTGGTCAAATATGACAAAGATCTTAATCTGGTAGGCGATCTTGCAGAATCTTGGGAGATATCTAATGATGGCAAGGTGATAACATTTCATCTTAGAAAGGGGGTAACCTGGGAAGATGGCACTCCTTTTACCTCCCAAGATGTGCTATTTGGCTTCAAACTCATCACAAATCCCAAAACTCCTACTGCCTATGCAGGCGACTTTCTTGAGGTCAAAAGTGCTGAGGCCCCCGATCCCTATACCTTTATAGTTACCTACAAAGAGCCCTTTGCACCGGCACTAAGCTCTTGGGGAAACTTGGTTGTGCTGCCTAAGCACTTACTGGAAGGACAGGATATAACAAAGTCCTCCTTTGGAAGGAAACCCTTAGGCCTTGGCCCCTTCAAGTTGAAAAAATGGGTTACCCAAGACAGGATCGAGCTAATTGCAAACCCGAACTACTTTGATGGCCGTCCATACCTTGACGGCTATATTATGCGGATAATTCCTGACCCTGCAACCATGTTCCTGGAACTTAAGTCTGGAGGCCTTGACTGGATGGGCCTTTCACCCATCCAGTATGACAGGCAGACCAATACGCCATTTTTTAAACGCAATTTCAATAAATACAAATACTTATCTTTTTCCTATACCTATTTAGGCTATAACCTCCGTTTGCCTCTTTTTAAAGACAAACGCATACGCCAGGCCATATCCTATGCCATAGACAAAGAGGAAATAATACGCGGCGTGCTTTTAGGATACGGCGTGCCAGCCACCGGCCCCTACAAGCCTGATGCCTGGTTCTACAACCCAAACGTAAAACGCTATCCCTACAATCCAGAACAAGCCAAGGCCCTTTTAGCCGAAGCGGGATGGACTGACCGGGATGGAGACGGCTGGCTTGAAAATAATCAAGGCAAAAGATTCTCTTTCACTGTTATTACTAATCAGGGCAACGGGCTCCGCG
>JAMOVF010000129.1 GCA_027061625.1 Deltaproteobacteria bacterium | reverse complement strand
GAACAACACCTCAAGAAATCCACAAGTCCAATATATCCGGGTACTGAAGCTCAAAAAGGGCAATATAAATCTTGAAACGTCTGAGCATGACTATCCTGAAAAGGAGGCTGCCAGCAAGGATTACTACTATATGCCTGTGCAGTGCCACCAATGCAGAAAGCCGCCATGTGTCGAGGTGTGCCCGGTAAAGGCTACCTGGCAGGAACCTGACGGCATTGTTGTAATAGACTACAACTGGTGCATTGGATGCCGCTACTGCATGGCTGCCTGCCCATATTTTGGCAGACGCTTTAATTGGGCAAAACCACGCATCCCAAAGGAAGAGCTCAACCCAAATATGAGCTACCTTTCCAACCGGCCACGCTATGTTGGCGTAACTGAAAAATGCACCTTCTGCCTACACAGGAGCCGCCAAGGCCGATACACCGCCTGCGTGGAGGTGTGCCCAACAGGAGCCCGCAAATTTGGAAATCTGAGGGACAAGGAAGGCGAAGTGAGAAAGATCATTGAAAATGAGCGCGTATATGTTTTGAAGCAAGAGGTAGGCACCCTGCCTAGGCTCTACTACGTTTTTGCAAAATAAGAGTAGAAATTATGGGAAGCAAAATAAAATCAATACTGCATGGTAATAAGGCCTATATCATCTGGTTTTCCCTATTGTTGGGATTGAGCCTTACAGGGCTTTTTGCATATGCCCGCCAGCTCGCTTTTGGACTGGTGACCACAGGCATGGGAGATGAAGTTTCATGGGGGCTCTATATTGCCAATTTTGCATTTTTAGTTGGCATGGCAGCAGCAGCGGTTATGCTGGTTATTCCTGCCTACATATTTAAAGATAAAGAGATTCACAAAATAGTTATCTTTGCAGAACTTTTCGCCATATCAGCCCTTATCATGTGCCTGCTCTTTATTACTGTTGACCTGGGAAGACCTGACCGCTTGTGGCACCTTGTGCCTGGGTTAGGCATTTTCAACTGGCCAGACTCAATGCTCACCTGGGATGTGCTGGTGCTGAATGGCTATTTGGTGCTCAATCTTTTTGCCGCCTTTTATTTACTCTATAAAAAACGGCGCGGTGAAACACCTAAACCGGCACTTTACCTGCCCATTGTCTTTCTCTCCATTGCCTGGGCCCCCAGCATCCATACAGTTACCGCATTTTTGTTTCAGGGCCTTGGCGCCCGGCCATTTTGGCATTCAGGCTTGATAGCTCCAAGATTTCTAGCCTCTGCCTTTGCTGCCGGCCCAGCCTTTATGATCCTTGTCTTCAAACTCCTGGAATCAAACGGCGCCCTGAATATCTCAGAACAGGCCATCCGCAGAATACGCCTTATAGTGACAGTCAGCCTGCTCATTAACCTGCTCTTGATTGTTTCCGAAGTTTTTTCTGAGCTTTACCTTCAAACAGAACACTCCATTCATCTTGCATTTTTATTGGGTCTTAAAGGAAAAAGTATCCTAGCACCCTGGATTCGCGCCTCCCTGCTTTTCATGGCAGCATCGGCTGTGATCTTCCTCTCTCCGCTTCATAAACGAAATCAGTTGCTCATAGCCGCCTGTATAATGACAGTGGTAGGAATCTGGATAGAAAAGGGACTAGGCTTTGTTTTGCCTGGGTTTATACCTTCTCCGCTTGGAGATTTTGTGCAATACAGGCCAAGCCTTAATGAACTCTTTATTGTTATTGGGATTTGGTCAGCAGGGTTATTGATATATACCATACTTGTAAAAACAGCCCTGCCAATAATTAGAGAAGAGGATAAGTGAGCCAAATCATAAACACCTTTTTTAGAGATGCCTTTTATTGAAAAGGGATAAAATATAAAAGATGGCAAAGTGTGATAGGCGTAAACTTAAAAGGCTTAAAGGAGGTAAATTAATGTTAAAGAAAGGGACAATCGGCTTGGTGCTCTTATGGTCTTTCTGCTTAAGCGGCCTGGCCTACGGAGGGGGCGGCTGTACCACTAAAGGGTGTCACGGAGGCATAGAAAGCATAATGCCTCCAAACAGTGAAATGACCAAGGCCTTGATCAACAACGGCACTATGCATGGTGATCCTGATGGATGTGTAATGTGCCACGGAGGCAATCCCAAAGAGACAAAAAACAAGGATTTGGCCCACAAAGGTATTCCAGCAACACTTAAATTGGCACCTGGGCCAAAAAATTACTATCCAGACCCTGCCTCAATTTGGATTGCAGAAAATACATGCGGCGTATGCCATGTAGGCTATGTTTACAGGGCCAAGCTGTCGCTAATGAACAGCGAAGCAGGGAAAATTTCAGGAAATTTGCACTCCTGGGGTTTTGAAGAGGTCAAATATTACAAAGTGCCATATGGCAACTATGACCTTAAAGATATAGATGGGCTGAAACCTTTAGTAGGCACTGATGTGTACAAAGAATATATGAAGGAACAGATCAGCCTCTATCCTTACTTATATCCTGAAAGCCTTAAAATGCTGCCTCAAGTAACAGTAGATCAGGTAAAGCAGGATCCCAAACTCGCTGCCATTACTTATCAGCGCCACGACTGCCAGAGGTGTCATATAGGTGTTAGGGGGCGCGAAAAGCGCGGCGATTACCGCGGAATGGGATGCGGTGCCTGCCACATTCTATACAGTAATGATGGCTATTATGAAGGAAATGATCCATCTATAAAAAAAGATGAGCCGGGACATATGCTGAAGCACAGGATAGCCGGCACCAGAAGAACTGGCGGCATACCAGTGGAGTCCTGCAATTCCTGCCACAACAGGGGAAAAAGGATTGGTGTCTCCTTCCAAGGCCTTATGGAATTTCCTTACGGCTCCCCTTGGAATGCCAAGGGCGAAAAACAGCCCAAACTGCACACAAAACGCTACCTATTTATTTCAGACGATCTCCATCACCAATATGAAAGCCGCAAGGAAAATCCAAAAGGCGGGCTGCTGTGCCAGGACTGCCACACAAGCATAGAGATGCATGGAGATGGCAACATCCATGGCACCACGCTTGGACAGGTAGAAATTGAATGTACAGATTGCCACGGCACACCAGATAAATATCCTTGGGAGCTCCCTGTGGGATATGGTGATGAAGCAGGTAAACAGTTGAGCAAAACCCCGCGCGGCTTAGCACAAAAAAGGATTCCGCCAGAGGATCAATTTGGTTACAAATATGACCCCGAGGATGGATTCATCTTGAGTTCCCGCGGCAACCCCTTGGGCAATGTAGTTAAGAGAGGGAACAATGTTATAGTCCATTCTGCCACAGGCAATGACTTCCAAGTTCCAGTAATCAAAAACCTGCGCCAGGAAAAGAAGTGGAAAGATCCTTCTGCTGAAGTGGCTATGGTTTCTGTATCTAAGCACATGGAAAGGATGGAATGCTATTCCTGCCATGCTGCATGGATTCCACAGTGCTATGGCTGCCATGTCAAAGTCAGCTACACGAAAAAAGATGGCAAGATGGTTACAGGCACAGATTGGGTTGCATCAGGCAATACCCGTATGCCAAACGGCCTTACAGCAGATGCCCCATTGAAAAAACCTGGAATCAAATCCCCAGGAAAGATCAACGAACTGCGTTCATACCTGCGCTGGGAAGATCCAATCCTGGGTATCAATGGAGAAGGCCGCATCACTCCACTCATGCCTGGCTGCCAAGTTACTTATACAGTTATAGGTCCAGAAGGCGATGTCCTGGTAAATAATGAAATTCCCCTGGCTGACGATGAAGCAAAATCCCTTGGTCAGGAACATGTGCCGCTGGCCATTGATATGGCCCCGGTCCAGCCTCATACAGCTCAAAGGAAAGCTAGAACATGTGAATCCTGTCATGCAAACCCCAAAACGGTTGGTTTGGGCCTGGGAGGCGGTGTTTTTGGAAAGTATAATGAAGACATTGTTGAAGACCTTATAGATGCCAAGACAGGCAAAGTAATTCCAAAGAAATACCAAGTACAGATAAAAGGCATTCCAAAGCTCAATTTCGACTGGTCGCAAATCGTTAGGCGCGACGGTACACAAATAGCTACAGTGGGCACCCACTGGCCCATGAGCCGGGCTTTCAACAAAAAAGAGCTGGATTCAATTCTGCGTACAGGCACTTGCATGGGATGCCATCAAGGCATGAGCCAGGCTGAGCTTTGGAAAAAGATCTCAACAGAAGGCACCCTTGATCCAAAACAGCATCTTGAGATGATGAAACGCATGATCAAGATACTTGGAGAAAAAGGCATTAAGCCTGCAGAGGGAATCCCGCCTGAAAAAATACAAGGCAAGAAATAGGAAAAACAAACAATTACTTCAACAATTAAAGGCCTCCTTTCGGAGGCCTTTTTTATAAAATTCAACTAATTTAACTTAGCAGTGAAATGACAAAATATAATTTAGACACCTCTTATATTTGGCGATAAAATTCACAACCTACCGAGATAGTGAAAAAATTTTCATTCCAATTTTAGAAATAAAAAAACTTTCTACTTGACAACAAAAAGATAGCATATTAACTATGCTTCTCACCTCTTGAAGAAAAATTCTCGGTTTTTCTTTTTTTATTGATCATCAACACAAAAAAAAGCCAGTTATTGTCACATTTTTCACAACTTTAAGGGCTGCAATAATCTTTTTATTTGAAAATTGCAGCAAAGGAGAGGTTTTTTCATGGAGCATGGAACTATAGCAGCTGTTTCAGCAGGCCCTGGAGTAGATCCAAGTATTGTTGCAGATGGTTTCATGATGGCTGCTTTGCTCACCATGGGGACATTGTTTGCAGTAATACCCCTTGTTCTTGCAATGCTCATATCGCCCCGGGAAACCAGCCCCAAATTGGGCGCAATTTATGAATGCGGCATGGAGACCTATGGCAGGGCCAGGGATGCTCGCTTTGGTGTCTTCTATTACCTCTATGCCCTGCTGTTCATCGTTTTTGAGGTGGATGTATTGTACTTGCTGCCAATAGTAAGGATTTACCGCCAAGGCGTTGGCCTGACCGGCTTTTTGGAGATGTTGTTTTTTGTAGCAGTGCTCTTTTTGGCTGTTGTTTACGCTTGGAAGAAAGGTGTGCTCAAATGGGAACAGGAAGCATTGTCACTCCGTTAGTTCATATTGATAAGCTTGAACGCATTCTGAATCTGGCCAGGGCAAATTCATTGTGGCCGCTTACCTTTGGGCTTGCCTGCTGTGCCATTGAGATGATGGCAGCAGCAGGTCCTAGATTTGACCTGGACCGTTTTGGAGCAGGTGTGTTCAGGGCAACCCCAAGACAGGCAGATGTAATGATAGTAGCAGGCACTGTAACCAGGAAAATGGCTGAAGCTGTAATTACCTTGTATGAACAGATGCCTGCTCCCAAATGGGTCATTGCCATGGGTAATTGCGCCATTTCAGGAGGGCCTTTCAAACTCGACTGCAACTATTCAGTAGTAGAAGGTGTGGATTCCATTTTACCAGTGGATGTCTATGTGCCTGGTTGTCCACCCCGCCCAGAAGCATTAATTGAGGCATTTTTGAAGCTCCAGGAGCAACTTACAGGCAAAAGGCTTTTCCCAACTGCTCCAAAACCAACTGAAACAGCGGGTGGAGTCAAATGAACAGCAGATTTGATAAATTTATTAGCAGTATGCCCAACCTAGAGCAATTTCCAATGGAAAAGCATGGCATACACAGTGCTGTCCGTTTAAAACAGAACGATTTGAGATCTGTTATTTCCAAGGCACGCTCTGAAGGGCTATTCCTGGAAGCAATTACTGCTGTTGATCAACTAGATGACAATCAGCTGGAATTGATCTACTTGCTGGGAAACTATGAAAGGCCTGAACGAACCCTGTTGAGCATACTGCTTAACAGGGAAGATGCAGCAATACCTTCCATTGCAGACATATATCCTGGCGCCCTATGGCATGAAAGGGAGACATCGGAATTTTTTGGTATCACCTTTAATGACATCCCAGACAACCGGCGCCTCCTTCTGCCTGATGACATAATAGGTCATCCCCTCAGAAAGGATTTCAAACCTGGCAAACTCCAGCCCATAGGAAAAAGCGAGCCCTTTAAATATGAGCCTTCTTCTGAGGAAAAAAGCGGCTTCGTCTTGAACCTGGGCCCTCAGCATCCCGCTACCCACGGCGTGCTTAGAATCATCCTTCATATGGATGGTGAATATGTTTTAGAGGCAGATCCTATACTTGGCTATGGCCACCGTATGCAAGAAAAGATTGCTGAAAACATGACCTATGCCCAGATGCTGCCCTATACAGCCAGGATGGATTATCTCTCCGCCCTCCATTACAACCACGCATGGGTGATGGCAGTGGAACAGCTCTGTGGGTTTGAGGTGCCCGAAAGGGCTGAACATATAAGGGTTATAACATCTGAACTAAACCGTATATCAAGCCATCTATTATGGTATGGAGCCTTTCTGCTGGACCTTGGCGGCTTTACGCCCTTTCTGCACGGGTTTGCTGACAGGGAAAAAATCCTTGATCTCTTGGAAATGGTGACTGGCTCAAGGCTCACCTACTGCTATTACCGCTTTGGGGGCGTCAGCAATGATGTTGACACCACGTTCCTGAAAAAGACCATGGAATTTGTAACCCATCTCCGCTCCCGTCTGCCCT
>JAMOVF010000128.1 GCA_027061625.1 Deltaproteobacteria bacterium | reverse complement strand
TGAGCGCATGGCAGAGACCATGACGGAATAAAAGGCTGAAAAAAACAGATTGTAGAGACCAGCATTATTCTTTCAAGAGGGTTAACACCAGTCCTTTGGCCATACTCTTGGGAAAACGGCACAGCAGCCTGGAAGGTTCAAGGAACAGGGCAACCCCTAAATAGTGTCCGCTTTTGGTATTGCTGGAGCTGGGCTCGCTCAGGCGTAAAATGACATATCCAGGGCCTGTGGCATTGCTTTCTTCTAGCCTTAATTCTTTTTCTCGGCACAGGGTCAGCAAAGCGGCCTGGTCAATATCCATGACATTTTTTTTGGCCAAATGGCCAAATCTCTGGGCAGCTACGGTTGTGGGTTTAAGAAATTTTGTGACTTTTCTGATAAAAGGAAGGCCTCTGAAATCTGTTTTTAACCGGGATACATACTCTTCATGGCTGCTCTGCCTGGCAATATATATGGTCCTGGTGGAAGAATAGAATTCATAAGGTATAAAGGCAGCCGGCGGGATGCCAAACCTTTCTTCCCAATATTTAATTGCTATTTGCCTGTCCATTTTCCCTTGGTTTTATGATCTTTGCCACAAAAAAACCCACTGAATCTATCTGATGAGGGTAAAATCTGCGGCACTTTATAACCTGGTTGTCATATAGATGGCCTTTGAAATTTCTTATCCCTGGATGCCATTGAAGGGGAGGGTCCCAGGCCTTCAAATACGCCCTTCTTTTTTTTAGTAATGAAGTCACAACGCCTTCGTTTTCTTCTGGATTGAGAGTACAGGTGCTGTAAACGAGAATCCCACCGGGCTTAAGCAGGTCAAATGCCCTGGTCAAAAGGCCCTTTTGGATGGCAGGCAGATTGGTTCGTCCAGCTATTTTAAAGAGCAGTCGCCCATCTGCGCTTACTCGGTATTTGCCTTCACCTGAACAAGGCGCATCCAGCAATATTTTGTCAAAATATTCTCCATATGGAAAATGTTCGCCTTTATATTGAGTAACCACTGTGTTGGTTATGCCACACCTTTTTATATTGGCGGACAGGGCTGTAAGCCTGCCAAAGCTCCTGTCGTTGGCAACAATTGCTCCTTGATCTCCCATGAGCTGGGCCATGTGAGTAGTCTTGCCTCCTGGGGCAGCGCACATGTCCAGCACGAAGTCCCCAGGCCTGGGTTTTAGGGCAAGAACAGGAAGGGCAGAGGCCAATGCCTGGGGGTAGATATAGCCTAAATGGTAGCTAAGCAAATTGCCCAGCTCCTGCGCACATTTAACCTTGAAGAAAAATTCTATAGGGGTCTGTTCCAAAACAGCTCCTTCTTCGTTTAACAGTCCCATAATATTGCTCAATTTCCCTTTTATGGGATTGAGTCTGATATAGGGAGGCAGCGGATGGTTAAGGTGTTTGATGTAGAGATTAAATTCTGGAACGAATGTACGATATTCTTCAGGAGGCCAATGATTCATGAATAGTTGAGTATTGGGAATTTTTTATTTTTGGGATTTAGGTTGGCGGTTGCGCCTGGTTTTGGGAGAGCTAGTTTTTTGCACAGGTTCTGATTTTAGAGGAGGGGCCTGTTCTGATTCAATGCCATTTATGAAATAGGAGCTTATTTGGCGGGCTGCGGTGGTAACGCTATATTTTTTTTTGCTGGAAAGCACCCAAAAACGTGACATTTCATCCAAAGCTCCAAAAAAAGCCCTTTTGAAGATGCCAGGCATGACGGCCTTTTTGAAGATGCCTGCATTCTGACCCTGCCGTACAATTTGTGAGATTATATTTAGATATTCAGCAAATTTTTTATTGCGGTATTCCTTCATGAATTTGCTGCTTTGCCGCAGTTCAACTTGTATGACTTCGGCCAAGTCCCTGTTGGCTTCAACTAGACTTAGATGCAGATATGCAAAGCGTTCCAATTTTTGACGAGGATCTTCTAACTGTGTGATTTCCCGTTTTACACGGGCAATGATTTTGCCTATTTCTTCTTCAAAGATGGTGATCAGGATATCATATTTATTGTTGAAATATAGATAAATGGTGCCATCTGCAACATTGGCCTCTTTGGCTATTTCCGCAATTTTGGAATTAAAAAAGCCGTTTCTGGCAAACACACGTATTGCCGCTTGAACGATCTTTTGATGTTTATCTGCAACTTTCATCAAGAATTTGGCTGTTCGAGAAATTTATGAATGCATGTTCATTCAGATAGTCCAACGAGCCAGCAGTGTCAAGGGGAAAAAAATCACAATCTATATATGAGTAGTCTTGAAAAATGTATATTTGGTTAAGGTGCAAATTAAGAGCTATCTATGCATTCTGTGGAAGATTTTTGTTGAAAGCAGGGCAATATGGCAGATCCAAAAAATGGGCCTAATCGGCTTCTGCCGCAATATTCCTGCAATTTTATATTTTATGGCGTAAAATAGGGCAGTTAAATACTTCTTGACAGTTGCCATGGCCAACATTACTTTTTTAATGGAACTTCGCCGGAGGGATGGCCGAGTGGTTTAAGGCGGCGGTCTTGAAAACCGCTGTGCCGAAAGGCACCGTGGGTTCGAATCCTACTCCCTCCGCCATTCACTTTGTCAATAACGGAGAGGTGACCGAGAGGCTGAAGGTGCTCGCCTGCTAAGTGAGTGTGCGCTGAAAAGTGCACCGTGGGTTCGAATCCCACCCTCTCCGCCATTTAATAATTGGCAGGAAACTGTGGTTAATTTCATTCGCAGTTGATTTTCTGTTACAATTTCTTGACATTTTTTTCATATCAA
Organism: Deltaproteobacteria bacterium; assembly: GCA_027061625.1. Taxonomy (GTDB): domain Bacteria; phylum Desulfobacterota; class Dissulfuribacteria; order Dissulfuribacterales; family JALVPX01; genus JALVPX01. Next base: position 3,900 of record JAMOVF010000128.1, on the reverse strand, counting down.
ATTAGATGCCTTACCCAGCAAAAACAAGCCGTTTTTATGTATTGTAAAGGAGACCTTTAATTATGATGCCCAATTTCCTGTTCACTTCTGAATCTGTGACCGAAGGCCATCCAGATAAGGTGGCTGATCAGATTTCGGATGCCATACTTGACTCAATTTTAGAACATGATCCCTATGCCAAGGTTGCCTGTGAAACCCTGGTTACCACAGGCCTGGCCTTAATAGCTGGAGAAATTACCACAGATTGTTATGTGGACATGCCAAAGGTGGTGCGCGGGACTGTAAAGGAGATCGGTTATACTGATTCCAGTATGGGGTTTGACTGGCAGACCTGCGCAGTGCTGATAAGTATTGACAAGCAGTCCCCAGACATTGCCATGGGTGTAGACCGCGGTGAGGATATAGGCGCAGGTGACCAGGGGCTTATGTTTGGATATGCCTGTAATGAGACACCAGACTACATGCCTATGCCTATATGGTATGCCCACAAGCTGGCTGCCCGTCTTGCAGAAGTGCGAAAGACCGGAATCCTTCCTTTTCTCCGTCCAGATGGCAAGACACAGGTTACGGTGCGTTATCAGGATAGAAAACCTGTTTCAATCCCTACCATTGTTGTGGCTGCCCAGCATGAGCCTCAGGTAAGTCAAGAGGAGATCAGGGAAGGCGTAATTGAAGAGGTTATAAAAAAGATTGTTGATGAAAAACTCCTCCAGGAAAACCCAGAATTTTTCATAAACAGCACAGGCCGTTTTGTGGTAGGCGGGCCATTGGCTGACTGCGGTATGACAGGAAGAAAAATCATTGTGGATACCTATGGCGGCCGAGGCCATCATGGCGGTGGCGCCTTTTCTGGGAAAGATCCAACAAAGGTTGACCGTTCACCTTCATATATGGCCAGATATGTTGCCAAAAATCTTGTTGCTGCAGGTGTGGCCGAGGAATGTGAAGTGCAAGTGGCATATGCCATTGGAGTGCCGAAGCCTCTGGCTATAAATGTCCGCACCTTCGGCACGGAAGCGATTCCACAGGAGCGGATTGTCGAGATTATAGAGAACAATTTCAGCTTTAAGCCAAAGGATGTTATTGAATATCTGGATTTAAGGCGTCCCATTTTTAAGAAAACCGCGGTCTATGGTCATTTTGGCAGGCCAGAGCCCGAATTTACCTGGGAAAAGCTGGATATGGTGGAAAAAATAAGAGAAGACGCGGGCTTTTAGAAAGGAAAATATTTATGGAATATCATGTAAAAGATCTTGAACTGGCTGAAAAGGGGCGATTGAGAATTGAATGGGCAAACCAGAGCATGCCCGTTTTAAATATGATCAAGGAGAGATTCCTTCAGGAAAAGCCTCTAAAAGATATTGTTATTGGTGCATGCCTACATGTCACAACAGAAACGGCCTCTTTGGTTCAGACTTTAAAGGCTGGTGGTGCCTCAGTATATCTTTGTGCCTCAAATCCTTTGAGCACCCAGGATGATGTAGCTGCTTCCTTGGTAAAGCATGACAACATCCCTGTTTTTGCTATACGTGGGGAAGACAGGGATACCTATTATGCACACTTAAAGGCAGTATTAGATGCAAAGCCCCAAATTACCATGGATGATGGGGCAGATCTTGTTTCAACTTTGCATACTGAGCGTAAAGAGCTGCTTGAAAATGTGATCGGCGGAACAGAGGAAACAACTACTGGAGTGATCCGCCTCAGGGCCATGGCAAAGGATGGCGTGCTTCACTATCCAATAATTGCGGTCAATGACGCTGACACCAAGCACTTGTTTGACAATCGATATGGTACAGGCCAATCTACCTTGGATGGCATTATTAGGGCCACAAACCGGCTTATTGCTGGTTCCATATTTGTGGTTTGCGGTTATGGCTGGTGCGGCAAAGGAGTTGCCATGCGGGCCAAAGGGCATGGGGCCAGAGTGATTGTAACAGAGGTGGATCCGCTGAAGGCTCTGGAGGCTGTAATGGATGGCTATGAGGTTATGCCCATAGCTGAAGCAGCAAAAATAGGCGATTTCTTCTGTACAGTCACAGGAGATATTCATGTGATCCGCAAGGAGCACTTTATGGCCATGAAGGATGGAGCAATTGTTGCCAATTCAGGTCATTTCAATGTGGAACTGGATCTTGAGGCCCTGGAGACCGTTACTAAATCAAAGCGGACTATTCGGGAATTTGTTGAAGAGTACACCCTTGTAAATGAACGCCGTATCTATATTTTGGGTGAAGGGCGATTGATAAATTTGGCTGCTGCTGAGGGCCATCCATCAAGTGTAATGGATATGAGCTTTGCCAACCAGGCATTGTGTTCTGAATATATGGTTCAGCATGCAGGTGAACTTGAAAATAGAGTCTATGGCGTGCCGAAGGAGATAGACAAGGGGATTGCCAAACTCAAGCTTGAAAGCATGAAGATTTCTATTGATACCCTTACCCCTGAACAGGAAAAATATCTTTCTTCTTGGGAAATGGGAACATAGTAAAAAGAATATATCCCAAAAAATAAAGGCGGCCTTTCTGGCCGCCTTTTTATATTCCTTAAGGCAGACTAATTATTTCTTTTTCTTTGTGGTCTTTTTACAGGTCCGTTTTGTGCCGCACTTACCACGGCCTTTTTTAAGCTCTTTTTCCTTTTCCGCTACAATAAGCCTTGTCTTTACAATAGTGTCTGGAGTGAGGCTCATGGAGTCAATGCCACATTGAACCAAGAATGCTGCAAAGTCTGGGAAATCGCTAGGAGCCTGTCCGCATATTCCAATTTTTCTTTTGCACTTCTTTGCGGTCTTAATTACGTCACTGATCAAACGCTTGACTGCATCGTTGCGCTCATCATAGATATGTGCCACCAGCTCTGAATCCCTATCTAGGCCGAGGGTCAGCTGAGTGAGGTCATTTGATCCAATTGAGAAGCCATCAAAGACTTCAGCAAATTGATCTGCCAGGACCACATTGCTTGGAATTTCGCACATCACATAGACCTCAAGGCCATTATCTCCCTGTTTGAGGCCATATTTCTTCATTACCTCTATAACCTTTTGCCCTTCTTCCACAGTGCGGCAGAATGGAATCATCACCTTTACATTCCGGAGTCCCATTTCATCCCTAACTTTTTTGAGGGCTTCGCACTCCAGGGCAAAGGCTGGCTCAAAATTTGGAGAATAGTAACGGGAGGCCCCTCGCCATCCGATCATCGGGTTGTGTTCTTCTGGCTCATAGATAGAACCACCTATCAAATTTGCATATTCATTGCTCTTAAAGTCAGACAAGCGGACTATCACATCATTGGGCCAGAACCCTGCTGCAATCCTAGCCACACCTTGAGCCAGGGTATCTACAAAGAACTTGGATTTGTCATCATAGGCCATGGTCTTTTCATCAATGGCCTTAATTACATCCTTTAAGGACTTATCCTTGCGGGCATTCCGTTTAAGTTTGGCATAGTCAATAAGGGCCAGTGGATGAATCCCGATATGGGAGTTGATGATGAATTCCAGACGGGCAAGGCCAACGCCATCATTCGGTATCTGCCCCTGGGTGAAGGCCTGTTCTGGTATGCCTACATTCATCATGAGCTTTGTCTTGGTCTTGGGAAGCTCGCTTAGATCCAATCTCTGAACTTCATATTTTAGAAGGCCTTCATAGACCACACCTTCTTCACCTTCAGCACATGAGACAGTAACTTCCTGGCCATTTTTGATTGCCTGAGTGCCATTTTCTGTACCAACAATACATGGAATTCCCAATTCCCTTGACACAATAGCAGCATGACAAGTACGTCCACCGCGGTTGGTTACAATGGCCGCAGCAATTTTCATGATAGGCTCCCAATCGGGGTCTGTCATGTCTGTTACTAATACCTGGCCTTTTTTGAATTTGGTGATTTCATCGACGT
>JAMOVF010000127.1 GCA_027061625.1 Deltaproteobacteria bacterium | reverse complement strand
ATCATCATAGGGTCCATGCAGAGGCCTTCTAGGCTGCATATGACCTTTAAAGGCAGGTTTTGCCTTTAATACCAGATCCCATTCACTCCAGCCTGGTGGGAAGTTTTTGTCTCTTTCAGGGCAGGAACTCCATCCAGGATAAATATAAGCAGCTATATTCACCATTTTTGCTTAATAGTTAGTCATTTAAAAAATGTTTTTTTGCACCAATTTTAGGCGCAAATGCGGTTATTTTTCTCATTTCCCTTGTTTTTGAACAAAAATCCTGATTTTTAGAGATAGTCTGATTATGGTATCCAAAAATTTGATAAAGAAATTCTTAAAATCAGTTGCATCTGGCGGTTGCCCTGTATAATATCAGCATTGTAAAAAGATTCACCCTTCATATTTATTAGGAGCCGCAATAAATCCATACATGAAAGATTATTCAAGGATTCATACCGGCGTTTCACGATCTTACCGCCGCCACCACAGAAGACAGAGAGAGAGTTTATATCTGAAGATAGTCATAGCCTTGGCACTTTTGATGGCAATTTGGCTTGTTGCAAGTCCTTATGGTATCGTTCGGCTCTATAAATTAAGAGGTGAAAAAAAGAGGTTACTTGTTGCTTCATCACAGCTGGAAGAGACAAATGCCTTATTGCGGCAAAATTTGGACCGTTTCAATAACGACCAGAAATTCAGGGAAAGAATGGTGAGGCGTGAACTGGGCTGGTTGAAGGATGGTGAACGTCTCTATAGATTTGTTGAACATTAACCTATCCATCATGCTACGTTTAAAAGATATTGAGGAGTTTAAAGAATATTTGTCAAGCGGCCGGTGGGCTGAAGATTTTGACTTCAGGACCCAGGATGGTCAAGATGAGATGCTTGATCTTGTTGAAGCTTTGTTTGATTTGTGTGATACAGCAGATAAAGTGCTTACTAAAAAGCTGTATCAACGTATGTCTGGAACAGATTTAGGTCAGTCCAAAAGTTCAGAGCTTAAATGATCACTCCAAGGCTTTTGAAACAGCACAAAATGATCCGTACCCATACCTTTATAAAATATGCTAGGTTAAACCTTCAAGATGCAGAAGCTGCACTTCAGGAAGATGATTTTGAAAAGATGGGAAAAAAGTGCAGAGATGTGGCTGTTGCCTTGTTTAAGGCCTTGATTTCTTTTGTGCCTGGTGTCTCTGTTGACATTGAGAATCCAGATGAAAAGAGTCTCAGAAAGCTTGTGGCAGAGCTGGCTCCATCCAAGCAGGCAGTTGATTCTATAGTTGGTGAGATGGTCCCGCTTTTAAAAAATGATAAGATCCCAGTCTCCAGAATAGAAGCTGAAACACTCTATTCCACCACTGGAGAGTTGTTCCAGGTCATTCATGACCTCTGTGCAGCTTGACAACCAGGTCTTCCTTCCTAAGGATTCAGATCTGCCTTTCCCCCATGTCCTGCTGGTGGAGGCCTCTGCTGGATCAGGCAAAACCTTTCAGCTTGCGTGCCGTTTTGTACAATATCTCATTTCACAACATATTCCCCACTCACATATAAGTCAGATAGCAGCTCTGACCTTTACCAATGAGGCTGCCTCAGAAATGCAAGGACGCATAATGCAGTTTTTAAAAGAAACTGCCTTTGACACAGGCCTTTCAGCACAATTGATAAAGGGAATCGTGGATACAGATAGTGCAGCTTTGCAAAAGGCTGCTCTATCATCAGTGGATGATCTCATTCAGCTGTTCGATTCATGGAACATCAGGACCATAGATAGTTTCCTCTATAGGATTGTGCAGGGCGCAGCACCAGAACTCGGCTTAAGTCCTATGGATGAGATAATGCCTTTTGACCATTTGCCCAAGGAAGCTGCCCTGGACAGGCTTTTGGTCAAAGCGGCATATGACCAGAATCTAAAGGGAAAATTGGTAAAAAGCATTAAACATGCCATTGAAATGCATGAAGCAGGATCTTGGTGGCCTAGACAAACATTATCAGAGCTCATAAGGGAGTATGATGCAAAAGAGAATGTCTATGGCAGGAGTTTTCAAAAAAGTGTTGCTTGGCAGCAGGTGAATAGTGCAAAAAAAGATTTTCAAAAGAGTGTAGCAGCCTTTTTGAAAGAAGTTGAGGTCCTGGGACTTAAGCTGAAAAAGCACGCCCAAAATGCCTTGGAAAAAGTGGTTAAAGGAGATATCTCAAAGGCAATAACGCTTAAGGCTTTTGAATATGAAGATCCTGCTACTCTCTTTTTGAGCAGTAAGAAGCTCGAAAACTTGCCAGGCAATCTTTGTAAGATCTGGTCCCAAGTCCGCACCGACCTTACTATATTTTGTGAGAAGCAAACTTTGCATGCTGGGAGTATCTATCTCGATCTTCTGCATATTTGGCGGAAAGAGCTTGCCCATTGGAAACAGGACAGGCAGGCCCTTTTTTTCTCAGACATCAATCATTACGCAAATCGTGTAGTCCATGAACTCGGCACCCCGGAAATAGTTTTACGGCTTGGGGAAAAAATGTATCATTTTTTTATTGATGAGTTTCAAGATACAAGCCTTGTGCAATGGGACGCCATGGCCCCTTTGATTGAAAATGCGCTTGCCCAAGGTGGTTCCCTGTTTTGTGTGGGTGACAGAAAACAGCTCTTATACAGGTGGAGGGGAAGCGAAGAAAAGGTCTTTCTTGAAAAACCAAGGAGTTTCCCATCGGTAGATCAGGAATCCATCATTGAGATACAGCTGCCTTACAATAGGCGCAGCAGTGAGACGATCCTTTCCTTTGTACGATTTCTTTTCTCAGAGAAAAATTTTTCTCAGTGGCTTGCAACAAAAGGAGAAAAGGCTTCAGATTTTCTGAAACCAGATTTTTTGGCTCAGGCATATAGCGGTGCCAATCAAAAAACACCAGATAATGGAGAAGATGAGTCCAGGCCTGGTTATGTTTGTGTGGAATTGATGGATCCGCCCCTCTCAAAAAAAGAGGATATGTTGAATGCTGCACAAAAATGGTGCATTGATCTCTTAAAAGATGATGTTCTGCACAGATATAAACCAGGGAATGTTATGGTTTTGTGCAGACAAAATAGTGATGTGGAAATTTTCAGCACTGCCCTGCATGAGGCTTCCATTCCCGTTATTTCTGATAGACAGATGTCTGTGAAGGCCGATCCTGTTGTAAAGGAAATTTATTCACTATTGGCCCTTGTCTCTAACCCTCAAGACAACCTTGCCTTGGTCCAGCTCCTTTCTGGAAAGATATCTCAAAACCTTTGGATGAGAATCTCCGACATGAGCGGATGGCATCTGGTTGAGACCATATGTTTTGACCAATCATCATCGCATCAAATGGAAAATGGAGCATATAATTCATCAGCCCTGGAAAGAAAATATCCTTATATTTGGCGTATGGTGCTAAAGCCTTTTATTGATCAATGCGGCAAATTGACACCCTATGAAACAGCCTCCTTATTCATAAGGCAATTTGACATTAAAAAACGTTTTCCTGCCCATTGGCCTATGGTCAAACATTTCTTGGATTTGCTCCATGGTGATGCCATAGGCCGGCCTATCGATTGGCCAGAGCTCGATTTTTGGAATGACCTTCCTGATGAGATATTTCAGATCCTGCCTGCTCAAACCAATTCCGTTAGAGTTATGACAGTGCACAAGGCCAAAGGCCTGGAAGCTGATGTAGTGATATTGCCCTTTGCTGCTTTGGCAGCAGACTCCAAAGGTCCTTTAAAGAGTACTCTATTGGAAATCAATAAATCTGATCTGAATTTGTATAAAGCAAATAAACATCATAGGAAGTATTCTCCGAAGTTAACAATGCTTTACGCAGAGGAAATGCGTCAACGCTGGCTGGATGAGCTTAATGTGCTCTATGTCGCTGTCACAAGGCCAAGGCATGAACTCTATATGTTCATTCCCCAAGGCATCAAAAGGAAAAACAGTTTAGTAAACCTGGTAAGGCCTCTATTGAAAGATGGGGTAAAATACAGTCTTGGATCAAAAGGTGAACCAGAGCAGGTGAGCTTGCCCAGTCAGTTAATAACCCAAACAGCTGCTACAGCAGATTTTTCATTGCCAGATAATCCTCCGCAATGGAAATGGCCAAGGTACCTGGTGCGTAAGGAGTGGATCAGTCCCCTTTCTGGTGACTTTAAAAGGGCTAAAAAGGCAGCTGATATAGGCTTAGAGATACACGCCCTTCTAGCCAAGATAACTGGATTCCTGTCTGTACCGCAGGCTCCTTCTGAAGTTGAGGCCTTTTTGAAAACACTTTATAAAGATGGCGCATCAAAAAGGATGTCAAAAGATCAAATTGAACAAGTCTTGGAAAAGCTTTCTGAAGTATCCAAAACCATATGCCATCCTTTGGCCAAAGCCCTTTTTTGGCAAGATTTGCCAGGGATTGTATGGACAGAAATGGAGATAGCAGATAAAGAAGGAAACCTCTTTAGAGCAGACAGGGTCGTGAAATCTGAAGACAATATATTGGTCGGAGAGTTCAAGACCGGAGAGGTTGATGAGCAAAAGGATAGAGAGCAGATCGAACGTTATTTAATGCTTCTTAGGCAGCTATATCCCCATTGTAACGCAAAGGGCCTTTTACTTTATTTGGATAAGGGTATTGTATTTGAAGTTTGCTGTTCTGCTTAGAAAAGCGCCTTGACAACCCATTTTTATCATGGTGCTCTAATTAAAGAATATGCGTTCTTATTAAGAGCCCAATTTTAGAAATGGTCTAAAGAAATGGAGAAATCTATTACAGATGAAATTTGAGCTTAAATGGCTGGCCTGGGAAATTACCAGGCGCTGCAATCTAAAATGTGTTCATTGCCGTTCCTCATCTGAGCTTGAGGTAAAGGAACATCCTGATTTTCCGCTGGAAGAGGCATACCGTATATTGGATGACATAGCTGCCTTTGCTTCTCCTGTGGTGGTCTTGTCTGGCGGGGAGCCCCTTTTGCGCAAAGACGTGTTTGACATTGCACAGTATGGAACAGATAAGGGCTTTAGGATGTGTCTTGCCACCAATGGCACCCTTGTTGACCAGGAGGTGTGTGACTCCATAAAGGAAACCGGCATCAAGATGGTGTCCTTGAGCCTGGATGGAGCTACTGCCGAGGTGCATGACAACTTCAGGCAGCAGCCCGGGGCCTTTGAAGGCACCCTTAATGCTGCCAGGCTTTTTAGAGAGAATGGCATCCAGTTTTTGATAAATTCTTCTTTCACCAAGCGCAATCAGGAAGACATTCCAAAGGTGTACAGGCTGGCAAAGGAGCTTGGCGCCACTGCCTGGTATCTCTTTATGATAGTACCCACTGGAAGGGGTGAAGATATCTTAAAGGAACTCATATCTCCTGAGGACTATGAAAAGATCCTTGATTGGCACTATCAGATGGAGAAGGAGGAAAATGAGCTTCTTGTAAGGCCTACCTGTGCCCCGCACTATTACCGTGTAAAGATGCAGAAGGCCAAAGAGGAAGGCGAAAGGGTGAAACACCGTACCTTGAAGTTCTCCACTGGCGGCTCAAAGGGCTGCCTGGCAGGTCAGCTCATCTCTCTACTGGATGTAGATGGCAATGTGCTTCCTTGCAGCTATTTTCCAATGCCTGCCGGCAATATCCATGAACAGAGCTTTAGAGATATATGGGAAAATAGCAAACTATTCAAGGAGTTGAGGGACTTTTCTTCATATAAGGGAAGATGCGGCGTTTGTGAATATGTGAATATTTGCGGAGGCTGCAGGGCCAGGGCATATGCAGTTAATGGCGATTATCTTGCTGAGGAGCCATTCTGCACATACGTGCCCAGGAGGATGAAAGGAAAAAATAGGAGGGAGGAGGTTGAAGGTTGATGAATGACAGATTTTTGAGGGCATGCGCAGGGGAAAAAGTGAGTCCTGTTCCTGTGTGGCTCATGCGCCAGGCGGGCCGCTACCTTCCTGCTTACCAGGCGGTTCGCAATCAGACAGATTTTTTGACTCTTTGCAAGACCCCTGAGCTTGCAGCAGAGGTGACTATACAGCCCATTGACATATTAGGAGTAGATGCTGCAATCCTCTTTTCAGACATATTGATCCCTTTGGAGCCTATGGGCATAAAGCTTACTTTTCTGGAGGGTGCAGGGCCAGTCCTGATTCCTCCTGTACGGACCATGGAAGACTTGAACAGGCTCCGCACCATATCGCCCAAGGATGACGTGCCTTTTGTTCTTGAGACCATTAAGATTCTGCGTAGGGAACTAAAGGAAAAAGTCCCGCTTATAGGCTTTGCTGGAGCGCCATTTACCCTGGCAACTTATATCATTGAAGGGGGCACAACGCGTACCTTTTTGTACACAAAGCGTATGCTCTTTGAAGAGCCGGAGATGTTTGCAAAATTGATGGATCTCCTTACTGAGGTGACCATCTCTTATTTAAAGGCCCAGGCAGAAGCTGGCGCCCAAGCAGTGCAGCTATTTGATACCTGGGGCGGTATCTTGTCCAGAAAAGACTATCTGGCTGCTGTAAAGCCTTACGTGGAAAGGATCTTGGCTGAACTGAAAGAGACCGGCATACCCCGTATATATTTTGTATTAGATGGTGGTCATCTGCTCGAGGATTTGAAAGAATTGGATGCAGAGGTGATTGGGCTAGATTGGCGCACAGATATCAGGGATGCCTTGAAAAGACTTGGAACAGAAAAGGTGGTTCAGGGAAACCTTGATCCTTTT
>JAMOVF010000126.1 GCA_027061625.1 Deltaproteobacteria bacterium | reverse complement strand
GCAGCACAGAGGCTGTTAAGGGAAAAATCCTCTACCTGCATATTGTTCGCCCACCCAGGAGCCAGTAAAACCAATTTTGTATCCTGCCCGCCAATATCGAGTACTGTTCTGGCGTTGGGAAAATAGAACAGGGCTGCTGTAGTATGGGCTATTATTTCATTTATAAAGGTGCCACCAAGCACCTCTGCAAGGAGCCTTCCTCCTGTGCCAGTGAAGACAAAAGGGGAACAGCTATCAGGCCTGATATCTTGTGGAATGGATTCAAGAAGCATGAGAACGGCCTCAGCTGGCCTTCCCAATGTTCTGGTACGCTGCTCATAGCGAAGTGAGAAATCTTTATCCAATATGGCAATTTTGGCGGTGGTGGAGCCTACATCAACTCCATAAAACAAACCTCTACCATACTTCATGCCCGCCTCCTTCTCTCGCAAAAGCCTTTACAGTATATTTTGGGCATTATCTGACCGATCAACGGGCCATATTTTTGCATGTACCTAACATTTTAAGACTGGAGACTTGAAACATCAAGATAATAGAGATTTCACAAAGAGGGGGTAGCCTAGCAAGGCTTCTATAGATCAAGCAAACCTCACCAAAGCGTAGGATAAACGAAACATTTTTTCAAATGTCTCAATATTTGAGAACTGCAGGCTGTTTAGCCAAGCAGCTCCTTCATGCTTTTTGCTATTGACTCTGAATCAAGGCCCTGCATTTTATAGAGGTCTGCCGGTTTTCCACTAGAACCATAATGGGTAACACCGAGATTAAGCACCTTTGGGGTAACCCCATTGGAAATCAACACCCTGGAAACCATGCTGCCTAAACCAGTGGTGACCACGTGATCCTCTGCGGTCAAAATCGGGCCCCTTTCTGCAGCCTCAAGGATTGCCTTTTCATCAATGGGCTTTAATGAGGCCATGTTCAACACAGCCACATCAATGCCATCCTGTTTCAGCAACTTGTGGGCTTCCATTACATAGGGGACTAAGGCGCCATAAGTAATAATGGTGGCTTGAGTACCGTTTCTAAGCAGATCTGCCTTGCCTGGAATGAACTTATAATCAGTGCCGAAAAATGGAGCTCCTTGTTCATCAGTCACTATATTTATTTTAGACCGGCCCATGCCCACAAAGACATTTCCCTTATGAGCTGCGGCATAACGCACTATACGGTCTGTCTGGTTTGGATCTGCAGGCATAAAAATAGAAAAGCCAAAAAGATTGTTCAGCAGACCAAGATAGTCGATGGATTGGTGAGTAGGACCATCTTCGCCCACATCCAGGCCTAGATGGGTTGAAACAATTTTGATATTTGTGTGGTTCTGATCGCTCAACCTATGCTGATTATAGGTCTCTGCAACAGCAAAGACACCAAATGTGCTGAAAAAGGGAGCAATTCCCTCCAAGCTGGCAGCTCCGGCACATGCTGCTGCGTGATGCTCTTGAATGCCACTTTCAAAAAAAGCCTCTGGGCTGACCTTATGAAACCCCTGCATCTTTACAGAACCCTCTAGGTCGCAGCTGAAACCAATTATCTTTGGCGTATTTCCACCCAAGTTGTTCTTTTCTGCCAAATCCTTCAATGCAGCTCCATAAGCAGACCGACAATCTGTCTTTTGATCTGTGCCATATAGAATTGGAGTGCCTTGATCAATGGAGGGAGCATTAAACTTAGGCTCTTTTACTGGAAGAACAGATACCCTCTC
>JAMOVF010000125.1 GCA_027061625.1 Deltaproteobacteria bacterium | reverse complement strand
ATGTCCAAGGCGGCGAAAACACCTGCCATAATACCTTGAGTGAGGAGTATGCAGGCCAGGAACTCCTTTACCCTGGTTGAAATATATTTCCAGGAGCAAAGCACACAAATAGGCCCTAAAAAGGTGGTTAAAAGGATCATGGGAAGGCTTATTCCATCAATACCCATCAAATAAGTAAGTCCATAAGATGGTATCCACTTGTGCTGTTCCACAAATTGAAAGCCTTCCAGCCCAGGCTGAAAAGAGAAATAGAGCGGCAAAGAGATTAAAAAGACAATCAGGGTCAAAATAAGGCTGTAAATCCGGGCTGACTCGTCCTTTTTTATGAAAAATAGTGGTAAGGCTCCAGCCACAGGCAAAAAGGTTATCAAGGAGAGTATTGGAATGGTTAAGGTGTTGTGATGTAATTCTGCTGTCATGACTTAATGCCCTTGTCTCCTTATTTTATCCATTGGGTTAACCAAAGTGTTGCACCTATTATTGCAGCCAAAACCGTGAGCATTGCAGCCAGGTATCTATATAAAAGACCTGACTGAAGGGCGTTTGCTAAACGGCTGCTTAAGGTCAAGGTGCTGCTTGCTGTGCCGTCTACTATGCCGTCTACCACCTTCTGGTCATTCCATGAGCAGAAAGAGGCAATGATTTTCATTAGAGGCAGGAAAAAGGTTTGATGAATATTCATTATCAGTCCATTTTCCACTTTTGCCAGAACGCCTTTGCAGAATTTAAGAAAGAGGCCGCCGCCTTTTCTGTAGAACCAATCCACATCAAGCCCTATTAAGGGTTCTGGTGTTAATTTTTTGATCAAAAGGAAGAAACCTAACATGGTGAAGAGCAAGATCTGCCAAGACTCCATAACGTGATAAAGCGTATATGGATGGTATTCCACATTAAAAGGCAGCATGGAGTACAAGGCTTGCGGCCTTACTCCAATGAATATGCAGAAGAATGCGGTAAGGCCCATGGCGATCTGCATGTTCAGAGGAGCCTCTTTTTTAGGTGGATCAAATGGGGGGCGTTCTTTCCAGAACCATATGAAATATGGCACTTTGAGGCCTGTGTGGAGAAATGTTCCTGCTGATGCAAGGGTGAGCCCAAGCGCTGCCCATATAAGATGGCTTTGCCATGCCCCGGCAATTACCATAGATTTTGACACAAAGCCGGAAAAGCCAGGAAATGCAGATATTGAAAGGCCGCCAATAAGGGTAAAGACCAAAGAATAGGGCATATATCTCCACAAACCGCCCAGTTCAGAAAATTTAGACTTGCCCGTCACTTCCAGAACTGCCCCAACACCCATAAAGAGAAGCGCTTTGTATAGGATGTGGGCATAGGCATGGGCGCATGTGCCGCTCAAAGACATTGCAGTGCCTATACCAACGCCTGTAACCATGTAACCCACCTGGCTGATGATGTGATAGGAAAGAAGCCTTCTGGCATCATTTTCCAGCACTGCATATACAACACCATAGAGGGCCATTATGACTCCAAGCACTATCAGGATTTCAAAACCAGGAAAGGCCCGTGCAAGCGCATAAACAGCTGTTTTGGTGGTATAAGCACACATGAACACTGATCCCACCACAGTTGCACTCCCATAGGCATCGGGCAGCCATGCATGTAGGGGCGGTACTGCAGCATTCAGCAGAAAACCCGCCATGATTAGATATACTGCCCATGAAGCATTGTTGGGCTCAAATGGCCCAAAGGCAAGGGAGCCTGTATGGTAATAGAGCAGGAAAATGCCTGCCAGCAGTGCAAGCCCGCCTGCAGTATGGACCAGAAAATAGCGGTATCCTGCCCTCAAAGACGCTCTGTTTTTTCTGAGGAATACCAGGCATACAGAGGTGACCATCAAACCTTCCCAAAATAGAAAGAGGGTCAGATAGTCACCGGCAAAAACACATCCCAGGGCACTGCCTACATAGCCCCATGCTGCAATAATCTGCCAGTTGTCCTTTAAATGCATGCCGTAGATGGTGCCGAGCAGCGCCATAAGTGTGAATACATGGGCGAACATAAGGGACATCTTGTCTGCCCTTCCCATGATGAGTTCTAGTGTTGTAATCTTCAAGCTGGCATATTGGCCTGGATCAATATTAACTACTGTTGCCAGGGCAATTAATGGCAATATTACGAGAAAGACATTTCTTTGAATGCCTTTCAAAAAAGGCAGAACTGCCATGCCTGCAAAGAAGAAAATGGAAGGGTGTATGAAGAAGCCGCTAGACATAGCCGTTGGTCTCCTCAGAGTTTTCGTCTTCGTAATAGTTTTCAGGCCGGAACAAGAATTTTTTGCCAAGCCATTTTGAAACCACAATGATCATGGCGCAGGATGTGAAACCAAATACTGCCCAGAAGCCTGGTATAAAGTCTCCAATAAAATGGGGGTGTTCTCTGGGTACAAAGAGATCTGTTACCACAAGCAATACCAAGATAGTGTAAGAAAGGGCCTTTACAAAAAACATATTTTTTCTGGCCCACTCTATGAGCTTGACAATAATCACTGTATCACCTCCTGAATGAACCTCAGAAAGGGTTCAGGGAAGATTCCAAAGAGCAATGTAGCTGCTGCAGTCATTGCCAGTGGAACCACCATTGTCATTGGAGCCTCTCCCAAACTTTGATCTTCTGGGGCTAACTCCTTAAAAAACGCTGAATATATCACAGGCATGAAATAAGCTGCATTCAACAAGGAACTGGTCAAGATCACTATGAGAAGGATAATGCTTCCTTTATCCAGGCATCCAATTCCCAGAAACCATTTTGTTATGAAGCCTGCTGTTCCTGGAATGCCTATCATTGAAAGGGCCCCTATGGCGAATGCCGTCATGGTTATAGGCATCTTTCTGGCAAGGCCGGATAACTGGCTTATATATTTTTTGCCAGTGGCCACAAAGATTGCGCCTGCACAATAAAAAAGGGTGATTTTTGAAAAGGCGTGATTTGCTATATGGATAAGTCCGCCCTTTGTTCCTGATAGATTTACCAGGGCTGCTCCTAATACAATATAGGATAGCTGGCTTACAGTGGAATAGGCGAGCCTTGCCTTTAGATTATCGCATGTCAGGGCAATCATGGAGGCATAAAGTATGGTGCCTGATACAAAAAATGCAGTGGGCAGGGACAGATTCAAGATGTCCATGAGTTGGGGCCCATAAACATTGTATATTACCCTTACTATGCAGAAGACCCCAACTTTCACTACTGCCACTGCATGAAGCAGTGCTGAAACTGGTGTGGGTGCTACCATGGCAGAGGGCAGCCATGAATGAAGCGGGGCAATGCCTGCCTTGGCAATGCCTGCTATGAACAAAATATAAAGGCCTATTAGCAGCATGTGGTTTGCCGAAGCCGGCAGTATGCCGCTTGAGCCAAAGTCGAGGGTGCCTGCTATCACATAGGTTAAAATTACCGCAGGAAGGAAGAAGAGCTTTCCAGAACCCATGAGATATATGAGGTACTTTTTGGCTCCAGCAAAGGCCTCTTCATCTTCATGATGCATTACCAAGGGGTAGGTGAAGATGGAAACCAGTTCATAGAACAGAAAGAGTGTAAAGAGGCTTCCAGAAAAGGCCACCCCTATGGCTCCAGAGAGGGTAAGGGCAAAACAGGTGTAGTATCTTGTTTGTGCATGCTCTTTGAGGCTCCTCATGTATCCAATGGAATAGAAGGTTGTAAGTATCCACAGAAAAGAAGAGACACAGGCAAAGAGCATGGAAAAGCCATCTACACGGAAAGAGAGGTTGATGCCTGGATATATGGAGAAAAGGTGAAGAGTAATTACCTTTCCGCTTAAAATAATGGGCACCATGGAGGCTACCAGCAGGAATTTTATAAGGCCTGCCACAACAGAAACTGCTTCCCTTAGATTGGGATGCCTTCTAAATATCATTATAAAGATTGCCCCAACAGCAGAGGCCAATATGGCTAGCAGGGGGATTATGGAGATGACTTCATTTGCTGCATTGTTGGTCATTTGTTCCCCCGCTTATCCCTTCAACTCAGACAACTTGTCTATGGACACTGTCTGATAATTTCTGAAGACAGCCACAGCTATTCCCAGAAAGAGAGCTGCTTCCGCGGCTGCTATACCGAGGACAAAGAGCGTGATAACCCGTGCTGCTATGTGATCGTGCCCAAGAAAAGTGCCAAAGGCCATAAGGTTTACTCCCACCCCCTGAAGCAGCAGTTCAAGGGATATAAGCAGGCCGATGAGCGTCCTGCGGAAAAGCATCCCAAAGAGCCCCAGTCCAAAGAGCAGGTGTGCTATGGTCACGTAAACAGCTATGTTTCCAGGTAAAATTTCAAATATTCCCATTTTGTTCCCTCCTTCTTATCAATGCCACACTGACTGCACCAATAACTGCCATGGTGAGGAGCACAGATATTATCTCAAAAGGAAAGAGGTACTTGCCCAGCAAGTGCCAGCCTATTGCAGATTCATCCAGCTTTCGCGGTATGCCAGTTTTTTCCAAGTGGGATAGGCCCTTGAGGGTGGCTGCCAGCATGCCGGCAGGCAGAACTACAGGGATAAGGGCAATGGGTGTTAAAGGTTTCAGCCCCTCCTCGCCAGCCTTCCTGGTAAGGGAAAGGCCAAAGGCAATGGCTACACATACAGCACCCACATATATCATTACCTGCATTAAGGCTATGAATGGGCTGCCCAGGTGATAATAGAGGCCGGCAACGCCTATTAAGGCCACAACCATGCCAAGAAAGCAGTGGATCAAGTTCTTGGCAGCCACAGCCAAGACTCCCCCTGCTGCAGTTTGTGCCAAAACAATGGCAAAGGATAGGTAATAGACCTTGAATATGAAATTATCCATCACTTTCCTCCTTTTTCACATGGCTGGAAAAGGGACTTGCCAGTTTTGAAAGCAGGTCCATGTTTGAAAAGTCATCTTTTAATGCTCCAGCCAAGGAGTAGTCCTTAGAAAAAGTGATCGCCTTTACTGGGCAGCTTTCAACGCACAGGCCGCAAAGGCTGCACTTAGTAAAATCGAGCAGAAAAACTGTGGGTGATTTCTTTTTAGCGCCTTCAGGCTTTTTGCCTTTCACTGTTATACATTTTGAAGGGCAGGTACGGGCGCAGTTCCCACATGCAAAACACTTTGGGAATCCAGTTGTTTTTGCAGGAACAAGCTCAATATGGCCTCTGAATCGTTCAGGCAGGACAAGGTACTGCCGTGGCCATTGGACAGTATGGGTCCTGCTGAACATGGCCTTTATGGTGACCTTCATGCCAGCCAGCAGCGAGCCAGTTCCTTTGACTATTTCATGCACATAATTTGTAATCATAGGGCCAACACCACCGCGGTAATCAAGAAATTGATAAGGGAAATGGGCAGCAATACCTTCCATCCCAGCATCAGCATCTGGTCAATGCGCACCCTTGGAAAGGTCCACCTGAACCAGATCATTAGGAAAAGAAAGAAATAGACCTTTAAAACAAACCAAATTGGAGCAGGCAGGAACGGGCCTTGCCAGCCGCCAAGAAACATCACTGTGGCCAAGGCTGAAGCAACGAACATGTAGCTGTATTCAGCCAGAAAGAACATGGAAAAGGCCATGCCGGAGTATTCTGTGTGAAAGCCAGCCACCAGCTCACTCTCAGCCTCTGCCATGTCAAAGGGACTGCGGTTTGTCTCCAAGACTATGCACACTATGTAGACTAAGAAGGCAATGGGCTGAATAAATGCGTACCATATGCCGTGCTGTGCCAGGGCTATTTCCCTCAAGCTGAAAGATCCTGCCATTATCACTATGGTCAATACAGTGAGCAGAAGAGGAATTTTATATGCCAGAATCTGCCCTACGGCCCTGGTGCCTCCTAAAAGGCCGTACTTGTTGTCTGAACCCCATCCAGCCAGGAGGATGCCCAAGGTGTTCAAAAGGCCTAGGGCGATGACGAGCAGCAGGCCGGTATCAGTTTCATGGGCAAGCATGGTGCTTGAGAATGGAATAGGCATCATTGCCACGAATATGGGAACCAGGCTGACCACAGGCGCTAAGATGAAGAGGGCAGTATCAGCATGATTGGGTGCAACGAGCTGTTTGGAAACTAGCTTTATGCCGTCTGCCAGGGTTTGCAGTATGCCGTGGAATCCAACCTCCATAGGGCCGTGGCGGAACTGCATTCTTCCTGCTGTTTTGCGTTCGAGCCATACCACAAGCACTGCATTCAGTGATACAATGCCCATGATGCCCAGCAGAGATATGATAATGTGCAGCAAGTTGATATCTTTCATAAAATCACCATGAAACCTTATCTATCAATTTCTGGTATAACCAAGTCAAAGCTGCCCAGTATGGCCAAGGTATCTGCAATTAATTCCTTTCTGGCCAGCTTGGGAAAAATGCTCAGATTTGAAAAAGAAGGCACCCTGAATTTTGCTCTGTAGGGCTTTTTATCCCCTTTGCTTACAAGAATGACGCATAGATCCCCTCTGGAAGCTTCTACTGAGACCGCTGCTACCCCTTCTGGAGGCTTTACGGTTTTGGGAACTTTGCTCCATATTTTGCCTTCAGGTATGGTTTCTACTGCCTGCTCAATAATGTTCAGGCTTTCTTCAATTTCCTGCATTCGGACCATGTAGCGTGAATAACAATCCCCATTTTCTCCCACAGGAATATTGAAGGAAAATTTGGAATAGGCAGAGTAGGGGAAGGCCTTCCGTATATCGAACTTTATTCCTGACCCCCGAAGGCAAGG
>JAMOVF010000124.1 GCA_027061625.1 Deltaproteobacteria bacterium | reverse complement strand
AATGTTTACCATTCGCATATCTAAAGAGGCAGTATGGTAAAATACCGACAATATATAAATAATGTCCTTTGCTTGACATTAACACACTGCCATTCTAAATTGATTTTTAATAAATAGCTCGTTAGGGGAGCCGAATTTTTGGCTGAGAGGTTGGCATAGGCCAACGACCCTTATGGACCTGACCTGGGTAATGCCAGCGTAGGGAAACGAGTTTTTGAAATACCAGAAAAAGTATTTTAAAAACGCCGTTCCTAGCTGGACGGCGTTTTTTTTGGAGGATTTTATGGCACAAACCTTATTACAGGCCTTGAGAAATGATGAAACACCGGAATTTTTGGTTGATTTAGCTGCAAAAGAAGAGATTCCTCTTGAGAAGTTAATTCATAATATTCTTAAGGGCTGGGCTGTGGTGCTTGGACACCGTACAGGCCGAGGCCCTATGGTGGTAGGCAAAGATGTCAAGACAAAAGTGAATGCAAACATTGGCGCCAGCACCATGTGCTCCTCAATAGACCAGGAGCGAAAGAAATTGAAGGCTGCACTCAAGGCTGGCACAGATGCCATTATGGACCTTTCTCTTGCAGACAACAGCCAGGAGATTAGAAGGCTTCTGCTGGCTGATTCAACTGTGCCAGTAGGGACTGTGCCTATTTATGAAGCAGCAACTCTTGCCAGACTGCGCAGAGGCGCTGTGGTCAACCTCGATGCAGAGGAAATGTTTGAGGTGCTTGAGCAGCAGATGGAAGAAGGTGTGGATTTTGTAACTGTTCATTGCGGTGTGGTCAAAAAACTGATTGACCAATTTACAAATGACAGCCGTCTTGAGGGAATAGTTTCTAGAGGCGGGGCGATTACTGCTGCTTACATCAAGAGGACAGGCCAAGAGAACCCTTTTTATGAATATTATGACCGCCTCCTTGATTTGGCTGAAAAATATGATTGTGTTTTAAGCCTTGGAGATGGTATGAGGCCAGGCGCAATTGCCGATGCCTCAGATATGTTTGAGATTGGCGAGCAGGAGGTCTTGGGTGAACTTCAGGACCGTGCTTTCAAACGGGGTGTGATGGCCATGATAGAGGGCCCTGGCCACGTACCTCTTCATAAAGTCGCTGAATCTGTGAAGCGGATCAAGAGGCTCACCCATGGTGCACCTCTTTACCTCCTTGGTCCTTTAGTCACAGATGTGGCCCCAGGATATGACCATATCACAGCAGCAATTGGTGCCTCGGTTGCCGGCATGTCTGGTGCAGATTTTATCTGCTATGTGACCCCGTCTGAACATCTTGGCCTGCCTACTGAGCAAGATGTCCATGAAGGTGTAATAGCAGCAAGGATTGCTGCCCATGCAGCAGATATTGCTAAAGGGCTGCCAGGTGCTGACAAGTGGGATTATGAGATTTCCAAGGCGAGAAAGGCCCTGGACTGGGATCGTCAGATTGCCTTGTCAATAGATCCTGAAAAGGCTGCTGAGGTCAGGAAAGAGCGTTCTGGCGAGGGAGCCTGCACTATGTGTGCGGAATATTGCGTATTCCTTGTTTTAAAAGATTAGTAAGGAGTTAAATAAAATGAGAGAAATTGATATAACAAGAGGAATAGTAGAGAATCATGTTCGTGATTTTTATAACGCATTGGAAAGCGATGTAATCATCGTCGGCGGTGGGCCTTCTGGCCTGGTAGCTGGCGGCCTGCTGGCAGAAAAGGGTATAAAAGTCACGGTGCTTGAAAAGCGCC